>JAFDHD010000151.1 GCA_019308995.1 Deltaproteobacteria bacterium
GGGGACATTTTAATATTGCTAACACAAAATCATGGAAGACCTTGAAATATCAGAATGGTTTGCAGTATGATGAATAATATTGATACGTTTTACAGAGCGAGCTTTGCTAATGAAAGAGGAAACCATATCAGACCTTTGCTACCTGGATGAGCCTGAGCTTGACCGGCCTGCCCTCATCATGGGCTTTTCCGGGTGGCCCAATGCTGGTGACGTCTCCACCGGAACCCTGACCTTTCTGCTCCACCGCCTTAAGTCCCGGCCCCTGGCCTTCATGAAAACCGATGCTTTCTATGATTTTGCTTCGCACCGGCCTTCTGGCAGTATCCATCACGGTTTGGTCAGCGCAATCAGTATGCCGAAAAACGAATTTTTCTACGTCAAGGGCGAAAAAAATGATCAGGACTTGATTCTTTTCCTGGGGCAGGAGCCAGACTTACGCTGGGAGGCCTTTTCAGATCTGATTCTTGGCCTGGCTCAAGATTTCGGCGTGGGAAGCATCTACACCCTGGGCGGGACATACGACTACCTGCCTCATTGGCTGGAACCCCGCGTTTCGGTTGTCTTTTCATCTGAAGAATTTAAATCAACTTTTGGGCTGATCGAGGAGTTCGATAACGTAGCCCTGGTTGAATACGATGGTCCTATCAGCATACACAGTATGCTTTCGTTCAAGGCACGGTCAAAAGGCATACCGGTCTTCGGCCTCTGGGGCCATGCTCCGGTTTACATTCATACCGGTAACCTCAAGGTACACCTCCGCCTCGTGGAAATATTGACCCGCATAATTGGCTTTACCGTTAATACAAGCGATCTGGTCGAGGGCCTCGAGCAGATGGATCACAAGATCCAGGTCCTCATGCAGGAGAATCCGCAATTAAAAAAATTTATCCAGGAACTGGAAGAAGAGCATGGCAAACAGGACGATCCCTCCTCCAGGCGCTCGCTGCTAGATTCTTCTGCCTCAAGAGGCAAGGTTATCTCCATAGACGAATTCCTGAAGCGGGAAAGAGAAAATAGTGAATAATATCTCCTCCATCACCTTCAGCCCCTTTCTCACCATGCTTCTTAATTGACAGATTACAGCTTTCTGTGTTATTTCTCGGTATCCCGGCCGGGTAATTTGAGAAGGCAAGAATCCATTTTTGACAGGTAAATCCTAATGAACAAAAAATCTAAGAGCCAAACAAACCAAGTTAAACTGGGCCTAAAGGACCGCTTCCGCTTCCACTGTCACCCGGGAGTGGCATGTTTTACCACCTGCTGCGCAGACATTAACATCTTTTTAGGTCCTTATGATGTCCTGAGGTTAAAAAACAGACTGGGACTCAGTTCTTCCGAGTTTCTGGAAAAGTACACCCACCTCCTGGCCACCCAGAATCAGTTCATTCCCCTGGTAGTGCTCAGGATGTCTGACGATGAAAAGAAAACGTGTCCCTTTGTTACTGCTGAGGGCTGCCAGGTTTATGAAGACCGGCCCTGGCCCTGCCGCATGTACCCCCTGGACATGGGCGATGATGAAAAATTCTCCATTCTGGCTGATCCATCCGCGTGCCTCGGTCTAAAAGAAGACCGTGAGATGCGGGTCATTGAATGGCTGGAAGAACAAGGGATCATGGACTACCAGCGGACCTATAACTACTTCACCGAGATTACCGGGCATCCCAAACTCAAAGAAATGGAAGTGACCAATCCCCAGATCAAGGACATGATCATCATGGCCACTTATAATCTGGATAAGTTCAGGGCGTTTATCTTTGAGAGCAGCTTCCTTGACATCTTTGATCTGGATGAAAACTCCATCGAACAGCTCCGGGTGGATGACACCGAACTGCTTCGCTTTGGCATGGACTGGATAAAATTCGGGCTTTTTAGCGAACGAACCCTGAAAATCAAACCCGAAATTTTAGAAGCCAGGAAGAAACAAGGCGTCGAGCCAGATTAAGGTCTCCTCCTGTGAATCCTTTTAATCAGGCCCATGGCCTCTTTCAGCCCCTGGAAGGAAAAACCTTTCGCTTTACCTGCCATCCAGAGATCGTCTGCTTCAACCGCTGCTGCGCCGACCTGAACCTGATCCTGACCCCATATGATATCCTCTGTTTGAAAAATAAACTGAGGATGACTTCGAATCAGTTCCTCGAAAAATACGCGGAAACCAAAGTTGAAGACCGCCAGCCGTTTCCCCGCGTAAAGCTTAAGATGTCCGAGAAGGAAGGCCGCCCCTGTCCCTTTGTCTCGCCAGAGGGATGTACGGTTTATGAAGACCGTCCTGGAGCCTGCCGCATCTACCCTCTAGGGCGGGGTTCGGCCCCTGGCGGTCGGGAGATTTTTTTTCTGGTAAAGGAAGACCACTGCCAGGGTTTCAATGAAGAGCGGGAGTGGACCGTGGAGACATGGCAGGCCGACCAGGGCCTCATCAAATACAATGCCATAAACGACCTCTGGATGGAGATTATTACCTCAAGGGCTTCGCTCGGACCACCGGAACATCGCTCAAAAAAGATGCAGATGTTCTTCATGGCCTCCTATAACCTGGACCGGTTCCGGGAGTTCATCTTCCAAAGCCGGTTTTGTGAACGTTTCGTTCTGGATTCCAAGACTATCGAAGCCATCAGAACCGATGACCTGGCCTTGCTGAAATTCGGTTTCAAGTGGCTCCAGTTTTCCCTTTTTGGCAAGCAGACGATGTACATTCGTGAGGAAGGTTAGAGAGGACAACAATCGTCAGTTAATATTGTCAGATATATACGTGCTTCACAGGGAGGCGTTATGATTGAACTCTGCGCTCGGACTCACAACCTCGATGACATCGAAACGATCCTGGCTCAAGGTTTTAAAGTGCTGGAGATTACTCTGCCTTGTTCAGGCGGGCTTGAGGAGGAACATGCCTGGAGAGAGTTAGCGAAACAGCGAGACCTGTCGTTATTAGCCCACGGCCCTAATGAAGGCAATCCCCGGGATTTGACACACCTGACCGACAAACACTTACCCCGGCTCAGACAGACCCTGGAAGAAGCAAGCCGCTTGGACGTCGCTATTTTAACCATTCATTTTAACGTTGACTCTCGCTGGATACCGCCTGAAACCATTCAAGGCAAAATTGATCTTCTGAATCAGATCGTTGGCTGGGGAGTGGAGCTGGGTGTTCATGTCAATCTGGAAAACTTGAGCGAGGGGGCCGCTGACCTTGAGAAAGCATTACTCAAAGTTCCCCATTTAGATCTCACCCTGGACGTGGGTCATGCGATGCTTACTCATCGGACCAGCACTGCCCCGGAAATAATAAGGCGTCTACCTGACCGCATCAGTCATTTACATCTGCATGACAATCACGGCGGGAAAAGCTACCGTGACGACGAGCACCTTATCCCTGGAGAGGGGAAGGTGGCTTTTACCGAACTTTTTAGACTGCTGAAGCAAAAAGGCTACAACCAGACCGCAACCCTTGAAGTGGCGCCGCATGAAATGGCCCTGGCCCGAAAGCGGGTCACTGAATTCTGGCTGAATTCATCCTGACTGAAAATGGAGATAGTGGTATTCAGTTTTTCAGTTCGGCGTCATTTGCCATAGCGGTAAACCCCTTGTCCGGTCTTACGGCCGAGATGGCCGGCCTTGACGAGCTTTACCAGCAGGGGAGCCGGCCGGTATTTCTCTCCCAATTCTCGATGGAGTGTTTGGATACAGGCCAGGACGATATCCAGCCCGGAGGCGTCCGCTGCCGCCAAAGGGCCTAAAGGGAAGCCCAATCCTTTGGTACAGCTCCTGTCAATTTCTTCAGCGCTGCAAAGATCATTTTCAAGAATACAGAAGGCCTCGTTGATCATCGGCAGATAGATCCTGTTGATAACAAAACCGGGAGCGTCAACAACCGTTACCGTTTCTTTCCCGCAGTTTCGAAGAAAAGCCACCACCTTATCATGGGTTTCATCAGAGGTTTCTACGCCGCGCACAACTTCGACCAGCGGCGTTAAAGCCGCGGGAATCAGAAAATGAGTCCCAATGCACTTCTCCGGACGGTTCGTCGCGGTGGCAATCTCGGTAATCCAAAGCGTGGAAGTGTTGCTGGCCAGGATGGTTTCCGCCGAGGCAGCCTTATCCATCCTTTGAAAAACCTCCTTCTTTATCTCCATGTCCTCATAAACCGCCTCGATTACCAGATCAGCCTTACTTAGACTTTCTTCCAGGTCAATACTGGTGGTGATGCGTGACAGAATCGTGTCCACCAACTCCTTGTCCATCCGGCCTCGTTTCTCCTGGCCCTGCAGGAATGATTGTATTCTTTGCCATCCTTCTTTTAGCCGGTCATCAGACAGATCAACCATGGTTGTCTCGTAGCCTCCCCTGGCGCAGACAATGCCGATTTGACTGCCCATGGTTCCCACGCCAATGACACCAACGTTTTTAATTTCCATTTTCTGCCCCTTTATTGGCTGAAGGATTTATTAAGGTGATCATACAATTATGTTCTTCATGCATATTCGATTATTGCTCATAACATGAGTTAGCCTGCATTTAAACTTAATCCCAGTGCCTCTCAATTAGATGGCGGGTAGGTGCCATACGGCACCAGCGTGCTTTGAACTCCGGGATGAACCTTCACCAGCTCAAAGATGGTCCCCAGATCCTTCTGGGTCGCCATGTAAGTGAAGATGGCCGCGCCTCCCAGGAGTCCTGTGGACTCAATGCTGATGCCCTGATTTTCAAAGGCAGACACGACCTCGTCATGGTCGTCTACTTCGCCAAAGCTCAGGTGATGCACACCCTCACCGTGCGTCTTTAAAAATTCCATGTGGGTACTCGGTCCCTCTACCGGTTGGAGCAGTTCGAACTGGAGGTTTCCATGGTTAGCCAGGGCAGCCTTTACATGAAAATCGGTATCAGTCATCGTTATACCGTGGAAGACGGCGTCGGTCACATGCGGTTTCTTGAAATCAATGAGCACCCACGGCCCTATGCCGAAAATTTCCCAGTAACGCCGGGCCATTTTCTCGGCATCCTCAACCACAATACCAACCTGAACGATTTCCTTGCCTTTGATATTGATTGAGCCCGGTCCCTGAGGCGCATAGGTGCCCCACGGCTCAAGAGTATTGTGAGTGCCAGGGGGAGCAGGTTTGAGGACCTCAAAGATGGTCCCCAGATCCTTTTGGGTGGACATGTAGGTAAAGGTCAAGGCGCCCCCCAGAAGGCCCTGCATTTCAATACCAATGTCCTGCCTCTTCAAGGCCGTCACAAACTCGTCATGGTTATCTATTGACCCGAAGCTCAGGTGGTGAACACCCTCCCCCTGCTCCTTTAAAAATTCCTGATAAGTGCTTAACCCATACAAAGGCTGAATCAGCTCAATCTGCATTCTGGCCAGGTTAGCGATGGCGAGCCTCATGGCGGATTCCCCATCCTTAAGGGATTTATCGTGCAGAATCATTTTAGCGGGAGCTGTATCAAAAAACATCCAAGGCCCGATGCCGAAAAGTTCTGAAAAGCGCTTTGCCGTTTTCGCGGCGTCTTGAACCACGATCCCGACCTGAATTATCTCCTTTCCCTTGACCTCTATGACCGGTTGCTTCTCATCTTTTGTTCCCATGCTCGATGACCTCCTTTTACAATGAACAGGAGAATAACTTACTATAACCGACGCACCCATAATTTTAAACGCTTAGCGTTTAAAATAAAAGGTTAAGGAGAATCGCCTAGCGGACAGATATCGCTCACCAATAAAGGAGAGGGATATGCCTCAGACAGAGGAGTCTGTCCAGGACTTTCTCACCGGCCGTAAACTCTCATATAGTGTCCGGCCAAATGCCCGGCCTGAAGAAACAGACACTCATTCAACAGCCTGCACATAATTTATTGTTCTAACTGAAAACCGACAGGTCGTTGGGCCTGCGCCGCCCGGCCAGCTTTTGTATTTCTCCAGGTGAAAAACCGAGACCCTTAAGAGGTCGGAAAACGTCAGCTTCAAGGTCAGGCACAAAAGAACGCAAGAGAATCAACCCGCTGGACTCTAGGATTCGGTAGTCTCCCAGGGCGGCAGGCAGAAGAATAGTTTGGCCCTGGGTGAGTTCAACCACCTCTTCAGAACCGGCTGCCTCAAGCCGCCCCACACCGGCCATAACCGTCAGGACCTCAAATCGGCTCCCACTCATATGGCCGTCCCATTCGTTCTCTATTTCCCAGCGTTCAAGAGCAAAATAGCGGCCGGCAGCCAGAGCGGTGATGCGCATCCCTTCCTTTTTATATGAAAGGCCGTAAAAAGGCTCCACCTCTCCGGGGCTCGCGTCAAGCGCTTCCATGGCCTTACTGACGTGAAGCTCCCTGGGCCTCTCCTGGTCATCTACCCGACCCCAATCATAGAACCGGTATGTCAAATCAACGTTCTGCTGAATCTCGAAAAGGGTCACCCCCGGGCCGATGGCGTGGAGAAGTCCGGCATGGACGTAGTAAGCCTCTGAGGCGTGGACTTCCACTCCGCGCAGGACGCTTTCGACCTGCCCCTTTTCCAGAGCCTCGGAGAGACCGGTCCGATCAACCCCGGCCTTGAGTCCCAGCACGAGCCTGGCCCCGGCGTCGGCTTCAAGGATGTACCAGGCCTCGGTCTTACCCGGCCCCGATCCTTCCAGCCTGACCGCG
>JAFDHD010000152.1 GCA_019308995.1 Deltaproteobacteria bacterium
TTTCAAAATAGCTCGTCGGAGGCGGCGGCTTCTCCGCTTGCGGCATAGGAGTTGATTTGATAGATTAACCAAACACTAGGGGGACACTGTCAACTCAAGTCTGATTCAGGACAAGAAAGAGATGTTCAAAATTTCTTTGACAGTGATGATGTTGATTTTGTTCATGAAAAATTTAAAAAATTTACCGAAAAGATTGACGACCTCATGAAATTCTCTGAGAAAAAACAGGAAATCCTGAACTATGTTGGTCTTGGTACATTGAGATAAGTATTTTTAAGCTTTCACAGGATAATTTACTGATAGCCTTAAATGCTATTTATCACGAACAAATTCTGAGTCGGCAAGTCACTTACTATAGAAATCACGGGACACACATTTTTTGGAGGAATTGATTCAATATGAAAATTGAAAAGATCGAAACAAAGCTTTTTAAGGATGACGTCCTACCTCAACTATTTGTTCATATAACCACGGAGGATGGTCTGGTCGGAGTCGGGGAGGCATGGTGGGGCCTATCAGTGAAGCCAGTTGAAAGCGCCATAAATGACGCACTAGCTCCTTTACTTATCGGCGAAGATTCCACCAGGATAGAGCAACTCTGGCAAAAGATGTTTAAGTATGCTTATCGCTACGGGACAGAAGGCGTTATCCTTTGTGGACTGAGCGGCATTGACCTGGCCTTGTGGGACCTTTTGGGTAAAAAACTTGATGTTCCGGTGGTTCTTCTGTTGGGTGGCAAGGTTAGAGACAGTCTCAAAGCATATGCCAGTTTTCCGCCCTACCGCAAAGAAGAGATTGTCCGGCGAGAGGTCGAAAGATCGGTTAAGCTCAGTTTTGCCGGAGTAAAACTACATGAGTACGACATGGAACTAGTGGCCACGGCCAGAGACACCGCCCCTGACGGTTATCCAATTATGGTTGACGTAAACGGATACTGGACGCCGCTTGAGGCTGAGGAAAATGCCCGGCGTCTGGCCGACCTCGGTGTGCTGTGGCTAGAGGAACCCATCTGGCCCATGCAGGACTATGAAGCTATGGCCAAACTGCGGCAAAGGGTTGACTTGAAACTGGCTGCCGGCGAGAATGAATACTCCCTTAAGGCCTTCGATACATTAATGAAGAGCGGGGCCGTTGATTATGTCCAGCCTGAAATTACTAAAATCGGCGGACTGAGTATGGCCCGAAAGGTATCCGCCCTGGCCGACCTTCATAACGTGGCTATCTGCCCCCATTCTTTTCGGATAGGACCAGCCGCCTATGCCAATATCCATTGGGCCTTTTCTCAAATGAATATGGAGTGGATAGAGATTCCCCTCCTTCCAGAAGGCCGAACTTTTCCGTCAAATACTCCCCCGCTAGACATGATTGACGGGCAGATTCAGTTCCCGAAGGGCTCAGGGTTCGGGCTTCTGGAATTATAAAGCACCTTTGTTGAGTTTCAGTTCTAAGAATTATTTCAAATTAGACAAATTGAAAACTAAAATAAAAACCCGTAAAAAGAAAAATAGCAAAATATATTAAAATCAGATTTTCCCGTCTATTTCCCAATTGTAACGTCTAGCGTATATTCATAAATCTTTGTCTCAACTTTTTCTATCTTCATTTCTCCTGCTCCGGGCTAGAAAGTGGATTCAATTTCAATCTGGTTGATTACATCAGAGGGAAATGCTTTTTAAATTTTTGTAAGATTTCCTTTTGAGCTGCCGACTGACTAATCCATGATTCGTTAAGTCTGATCTTTTTTTTGTTCCTTGGCCATAGGGTTCCGGTCCATACAGGGAACGCCAAACTGGCAGAAGGCGCAGCCCACCGGATATGAAATAACATCCTGATTATTAATCCTGCGAGGGTGAGGTTTGAGGATGTTTCCAAGGCGGTTGGTCATTTCTTTTGACACGATCCGGCCATATAAATTGCACTTAACCTTATCGTGGCCCTCTTCGGTAATAGCGCCGCCAGGGCATCTTGCCTCACACTCTCTACAGGTGCCTTTGGCATAATACAAACAGTTGGCGTAAGGCTCATCGCTCCTCCTGGGAGTAACTTCAAGCGGCGCGTCGGTAATAACCGAACTCACCCTGATGTTGCATCCCGCTTCGGTGATCAGGCCTTCATGAAGACTGAAGGTGCCCAGACCGGCGGCAAATGCTATGTGCCGCTCGGACCAGACCGAGTAAACTCGGGGGGGATTATCCTTGACCAGGATCTGAAAAGCCGGGCTGAGCATTCCAGCGGTGGCGTGAAAACCTTGATCTTTAAAGAATTTTATACTCCGGTTCAAGACGTCATTCATAAAGGCGTTCGCATAGTTCCGGCCTACACAATAAATCTCAGCAGGCATCATGGTGGCATCTTTGCTTTCCTCCCGAATGTGGTTGACATAAGGGAAAATAATCGAAACGATACGCAATCGCGGTGCAAGATCGTTCATTTCAGGATGTCCGGCCCTGATCCACACCTCGGCTGGAGTCAAATGTTCTGGCGCTACAACCTCCTTGAATTTCATAAAAATATGATCATCACCCCGGGAGACTCCGAAGAGTGGAGTGGCAAAGATTCGTTCACTACCGTAACCTTCCGGGAGACGATTGAGTTCATTTGTTGCGAATAACTCCTGTATGAACCGGCAAAATTGTTCATTCACCTAAATGACCCCTTTTTTTTCGAGTTCCGTTATTTCGTCAGCGGAAAGCCCCAGGAACTCGCTATAGATTTCCTGATTATGCTCGCCCAGTTTTGCCCCTAAAAACTTAATCCGGCCAGGGTGTTTTGTCAGCTTGGGGAAAACCCCGGGCACCAGGACTTTGCCTTGCTCCGGGTCTTCAACCTCCAGCACGGCGTCCCTGGCCCGCAGGTGGGGATCGTGGGCCAAATCTTCGATATTCCGAATGATATCCGCCGGGACCTCGGCCTGATCCAAAATTTCAAGGGCCTCATCAGCGGTCAAATCCTTGACCCAATCGGCCACTATCTCATAAAGCTGGTCCTGGTTCCCTATCCGGGCGAACCGGCTATTGAATCGCGGGTCCTCCAGCAGTTCCGGATGTCCAATGGCGTAGGCCAGCTTGGTCCACAGGGTGTCAACCCCGGCATTGATCACCAGGATACGCCCGTCCTTGGTTTCAAAGTCATCAGCCGGAACAACGAAAGGATTTCGGTTGCCAGTGCGTTCGCGAATCCGTCCGCTCAGGCTGTAATCAACCAGGGCCGATTCTGAAGCGCGGAACCCTGATTCCACCAGGCTGATATCAATGACCTCCCCCCCGGTCCCGTTGACCTTGCGATTATAAAGAGCCATGACCAACCCAAAGGCGCCGAGGTAAGCGGTCATGTAATCAACCAGAGCATAACCTGACCGGACAGGGGGCTGGTCTGGGAAACCTGTGACATAAGTGATTCCGCCAAAGGCGCTGGCCGTTCGATCAAAGCCGCCCTTTTTATGGTATGGTCCGGTCTGTCCATAGGCAGACACCTGCGCAATAATAAGTTCAGGATTGGTTCGATGCAGGTCTTCAGAGCCGATATGCCACCCTTCGGCCCGGCCCGGCCGGAAATTCATGACGACCGCATCAGCCTTGGCCGCGAGCTTATGGGCCAGTTCCTGGCCCTCCTTGGTGTGGAGGTCCAGGGTGATGGCCTTTTTATTTCGTCCCTCGACCAACCAGGAAGGGCCTCTTCCGCTCGGAAAGATGCCCATTCCCCGGGTGGAGTCTCCGACTTTAGGCAGCTCAATCTTAATGATCGTCGCTCCGAAGTCTCCCAGGATAGTCGTTGAAACCGGACCCGCGAGCAATGTGGCAAAATCCAAAATAATGATCCCTTCAAGTGGCAGCTCTGACATCGTATCCTCCTTATGTAGTTATTATAAAATCTGAATCATGCCTTCAGATAATTAGGTAAAGACGTATAAAACTAAGCAAGCTGAAAAAATAAGATTTCCTTTGAGAAACTGCTTAATGCGGCTATCATACTGAAGAATAAATTACTAGGCAAACATAGTTTCTCATCAACCTAAAAATACCCCGGCAGATCCAAAAATTTTTGCAGCCGCCGGGGCTAATTATGGCTGACCTATTTCACCCCCCAGAAGAAGAACTGTTAATCTGAAGAAAATATCTTAAAGTAAGGTCTTTTCCGTTTCCCGGTCAAATAAGTGAGCTGACTCCATTCTGGCCGTAAATTCAGCCTGTCCCCCGGCCTGGAGTACAACATGCGGGTCCAGTCGCGCGATCAGAGTGTCCCCTCCTTCAAGACGAATATGTACAAGCTGCTCTGATCCTAACGGCTCGACCACCCAGACAAAGGCCTTAAAGGATGTTTCTGGATCATGCCTTGGAAGACTCCGGGTATCAATGATATGTTCAGGCCTTAAGCCCAGTATGACCTCTTTATTGATGTACTTCTTTAACTCTCCAACCTTGTCGGCCGGAATTTTGAGATTCATGTCTTTGCTCGTGGCGTATAAATTTCCCTCATTTTGGGTCACCGTGCATTCTACGAAGTTCATCGAGGGCGAGCCTATAAAGCCAGCCACATACTTATTTACGGGATGATCGTACACATTCTGCGGGGTGTCCACCTGTAGGATAAACCCCTCATTCATGACCACGATGCGGTCACCCATGGTCATGGCTTCCAGCTGGTCATGGGTGACATAAATGGCAGTGGTTTGAAGCCTCTGATGGAGGTCCAGCAGTTCGGCTCTCATGGTAATACGCAGCTTGGCATCCAGGTTAGACAGGGGTTCATCAAACAAGAAGACTTTAGGATCCCTTACAATCGCCCGACCCAGGGCGACCCTCTGCCGCTGACCGCCTGATAGTTCATTCGGTTTTCGCTCCATCAGCTCTCCGATTCCTAGAAGATCTGCTGTGCGTTTTATAATTTGATGGATATCTTCCTTGGAAAATTTCCTGAGTTTCAGACAGAAGGCCATATTGCCATACACGTCCATGTGTGGATACAAGGCATAGTTCTGGAAAACCATAGCAATATCTCTATGCTTGGGCGCGACTTCATTGATCAGAAGGTTGTCAATATATATTTCTCCTGAAGATAAGCGTTCCAGCCCGGCGATCATGCGCAGTGTTGTCGTCTTGCCGCATCCTGATGGTCCGAGCAGGATGATAAATTCTCCGTCATGGATGTCCAAAGTAAAATCCTGTACTGCTAATACGTTACCGAACGTTTTAGCAACATTATCGAGCCTGACCTCTGCCATAATGATTTCCTTAAATCTTGATGGATAGATTGTTTAAATGGTGGTTCCTTTATTTCTGCTACTTCCTGCCTCCGAGAGCAATTCCCCGTTGAAAATACTTCTGGTTGAGGAGGACAAAAAAGATCACTGGCAGTGTAATCAACACGGCAGCCGCGGAAAGAGGTCCAAAATCAAGGCTGTCATCCACTAAAAAACTGTAAACCAGTACCGGCAGGGTCTTTGTCTTGGCCCCGGACAAGACAAGAGGGAAAATAAAGATATTCCAGACGAACATGAAGCCCAGCGTGGTGATGGTGATGACCCCTCCCTTGACCAAAGGAATAACAATTCGTACAAAAGTCCCAGTGTTGGAACAGCCGTCCAGCCAGGCCGCCTCTTCCACTTCCACGGGAACGTCCTCAAAGAAGCCGAGCATGAGCCATACAGTCAGCGGAATCATGTAGGTAAGATTAACCAGCACCAGGCCTATATAGGTGTCATAAAGCCCCAGTTTCTTGAATATGATGTACCAGGGAAGGAGGAAAACGATCCAGGGCGCCATCTGGGTAAAGAGGATGCCGAATGAAAGCCATTTCTGCCGCCGTCTGGCAATAATGTATGATGCGGGAAGAGCGATAATCAAATTCGCTATCAGGGTAAAGAGAGTGACCACAAAGCTGTTAATAAGCGCCCTGAGAAATGCTCCCTGGGACAGGACTTCTCTAAAATTTTCAAAGGTCGGCCGAAAGATAAACTCAGGCGGCATAGCCTGAGCAGCGTCAGGGGTCTTTAAGGACATAAGAAAAACCCAGAAAAAAGGGAAGATAAAAACTGTAATACTGACAATGCAGGCAAAAATAAAAATGATCCTGATCGCTATTTTTTTGAATCCAGGAGATTCCATGGTCAATAGCTCCATTCCCTTTCCCTGTATCGAAATATCCCCAGGCTGATCAGGAAAATGATGCCTAGCATCACTACGCCGAGAGCGCTGGCATAGCCATAGTTAAGGGCGTTAAAAGCCGTATCATATATAGATAGATTTAGAGTCTCGGAAGCCCTGTTCGGGCCTCCGCCCGAAATAACAAAGATCTTATCAAAGACCCTGAAACCATGAATCAAGCGCAGGATGACTACCAGGACAATATAAGGCTGCATGAGCGGCAAGGTGATCTTGATAAATATTCGAATCTTGGACGCACCGTCAATAATGGCCGCTTCATAAGGGTCCTTGGGCAAATTTTTAAGCCCGGCCAGGAGGACTAACATAAAAAACGGGGTCCAGTGCCAGACCTCTACCATGATCAGAGAAGGCATCACAGAAGCGCTATGCGCCGCCCATTCCCAGGGGCCGAGGCCCACCAGTGAAACAAGATAATTAAGCACTCCCATGAACGGGTT
>JAFDHD010000153.1 GCA_019308995.1 Deltaproteobacteria bacterium
CGGACCGGGGGCCGGGGCCGGCGCCGCTCCTTCTGAGGAGGACGTTGTTGACGCCGACTTTGAGGAAGTTAAAAGCGATTGATGAAACCAGGTCGGGTGAGGAATCTCCTGGATTGGTCAGACCTTATGAAATATATACCAATCCGGGGACTTTCCCGGCATTGATCTCCCGTGGCCTTTCTTCCAGATACGATACAGCCTTTCAGATGAGTTATCACTGATGAAATCTTTTTTTCACGCCTCTGCTTTCCAACTCGTTGCCTTGGCGTTTCTGGCCTTTACCTTAAGCTGCGCCGGGCCGATCCTGCCTCAAAAAAAGGTAATAGTCATCCAGCCCCAGCCAGAGCCTTTGTCTAAAAAGCTGACCAAACGCCCTGTTCAAGAACCAGAGAGGCAAAGACTTTTTCATGAAGCAGAACAGGCTGAAAACCAGGCCCTCTATCCCGAGGCTCTGGAAAAATATCATGCATTTCTAAAAACTTACCCCAGCTCCCCGCTGACCGGTCAGGCACGCTTTTCTATAGGGCAGATTCGGGAACGGCTGGGGCAGCCTGAACTTGCTACCGCGGCCTACCAGGAACTCCTGCTCAAGAACCCCGGAAGCATCTTCGTCCCGGAGGCCCGCTATCGGCTCTTGATCCTGCTCATCAAAACCAGCCGATACGACGAGGCCATGGAAGTCTTGAGCCCTCTTCTTCACGAAACAACCGACCCGGAAAAATTAGATAGGCTCTACCTCCTGGCAGGAGAGGCCGAGGCGGGAAGACAGCATCGAACCCAGGCCCTCAGCTACTTTACCAGGGCCTATAACCTGGCTGAGGACCTGAATGATAAGTTTGAGGCCCGGGCCCGAGTCCTGGGCACCATCCTGAAGATGCCCCTCAAAGAACTTGTTCAAGCCAGATCAGAATTTCGTCAGGAATTCCCGGCCGGTCATATTTCTTATATCACGGCCTACCGCTATTTTCGCGAAGGTCATCGTCGTGAAGCCCAATTGGAGTTGAATTATTTTCTCAAAACCTTTTCCGGGCACGAACTGGCCGGGCAGGCTGGCGCTCTCCAAAGGGCCATCCAGGGTCTTGGACCGCCGCCTCCCCTGATTATTCCAGGAGCACAACTCGCAGAAAAAACTGCCGCGCCGCCAGAGAAAAAGCCGAGCGAGACAATCGGCGCCACTTCAACCTATCCATCATCTGACCTGGCCTGCCTCATGCCTTTGAGCGGCAGCGCCTCCAAATACGGCCACAAGGTGGTCAAAGGGCTTCGCCTGGCCTTTAAACTCTATGTTCCTCAAACCGAAGACTTCAAGTCTAATCTGATCGTACTCGATTCCGGTGGTGACCCGGACCAGACCATTCAGGCCCTGGACCGGCTGGCCTCTCAAACCGAAGTGTTGGCCGTCATCGGCCCCCTGACGACAAAAGTGGCTGAGTTCGCTGCCACTCGCGCCGAAGAGCTTTCACTGCCTATGCTGACCTTGACTCAGAAAGAAGGTATTCCCCAGGTTGGGAGGCACATTTTTCGGCTTTTCCTGACTCCAGAGGCTCAAGCACGGGCTGTGGCCGGGTATGCCGTCCAAATCCTGGGCTTTACACGTCTGGCTATCCTCCACCCTGAAGACGATTATGGTAAAAAGATGAGGGACACCTTCTGGGATGAAATCAACCGGCTTAGAGCGGAAATCGTGGGAGTTCAGCCCTACGATCCAAACACCACGGATTTTTCAGAACAAATTCGAAAACTTTCGGGCGTAAACAAGGTCGAACGTAAAGTCGAAGCAGGCCATGCGGCGGAGGTCAACTTTGAGGCGGTTTTCCTGCCAGATGGTTATAAGGCGGTCGCAATGATCGCCCCTCAATTCACCTATCACGACATCACCACCATCCGCCTGCTGGGCACCACGTTATGGCACACCCCACACCTCCTGACCACCGCGGCTCGATACGTTCAAAAATCCATCTTCCCGACGAGCTTTTATCCGGGCGTCGAACAACCGGAAGTACAGCGCTTTGTCAAAGCCTTTCGCCAGGAAAACGAAGGGCAAGACCCAGGACGGTTCGAAGCCTACGGCTTTGACGCCGGGACCCTGCTTCTTACCCTGATGGACAAGAATCAGGTCTTTTCCAGGCAAGACCTGATCAAGGCTCTCAGCAATTTGACCAACTTCCCCGGAGTAACGGGCAGTATCACCTTCACCCCAGAAGGTGAACTTAAAACCGAACCGGCCCTTCTGACCGTAATTGGTCAAAAATTCAAACTGGTTCAGTAAGACACCCGGCCGACCCGGCCGCTGCTTCCCTCCCTTCTCTCCCCTAGTATGCTCCTGGATCTGGAATTTCGCCTTGACCGCAATCTCATCCAGACTGTATAATTATCAAAGTCCGAGCGCGTGAAAAATCCGCCTTCAGGATGATCAATAATCTTTACTGCGGAACGACTGGCCAAGCATTATCCATGATTACCCTGTCTCTTTGATTGCGACGAGCAAGTCAGAAGGAGGACTTATGCTGCGATCCAAGCCTGAATGGCTCAAACCGCTGTTTCCCTGGGAACAAAAGGCACTTGAGGTCAACGGCCGCACCATGGCCTATATTGACGAAGGGGACCTGGAAGCGCGTCCGGTGCTTCTCCTCTCTGGCAACCCGACCTGGGGTTTTCTCTATCGAGATTTCATCCCCATACTCACCGAGGCCGGATACCGCGCCATTGCCCCTGACTGGGTTGGGGCCGGCTATTCGGACCATCCGCGTGTTGACACGGCCCTGACCCTGGCCCACCATATTGCCGACCTGGTCTCACTTATGGATCAGCTTCAGCTAAGGGACTTCATTATCGTGGGCCAGGATTGGGGCGGGCCGCAGGGAGTGGGCGCCGCATTGCAGCGGATTGAACGACTGGCGGCCGTTGTCCTCATGAACACCTGGCTTTACACCAGTTATGTCGGCAAGTTTCATTCCACGCCCCGGCCGTGGTTAACCTGGAATGCGCCGATCATCGGCCAGTTCTTTAATAAAACCTTGAAGGTCCTTTCCCACCGGGGGCCCACGGCCATCACCCAGCGCGGCATGACCGAAAATGAAGCTCGCGCCTACCACCACATCTATGACGAAAAAGACTCGGACCACGTCGTCCTGACATGGCCGCGCACCATTCCTTTGAAAGAAAATGATCGAGGCTGGGCTGACATGCAGGCCATAGAAGACAGGCTGCCCGAGCTGTCCGACATTCCGGTCCTGCTTCTCTGGGCTCCGGGAGACGTGGTTTTTCCCATTGAATACGCACATCACCTTAAGAAACTTCTGCCTCACGCCGAAGGGCCCATCGAGTTTGACAAGGCGGCTCATTTCATTCAAGACGACCGAGGCCCGGATCTGGCCCGCGCCATTGTTGATTTTCTGACACGGAAACTGGAGGGTTAAAAAATGCAGTTCATCACCCCAGAATCAGAAGAGTTACGGTATCTCCGCCCGGACCCGCTCCTGTGGGAGCAGGAGCTCGATGTCAGCCCCGAGATGGCGGAGGCTGTCGAGCGCGCCACTGGCATTCGCGCTGGAAGGGTTTATTGGCGCTCAGAACACGACCATCTTTATGCCTTCGAACTGGCCGACCTTGGCCGCGGCTATCCCTCCATGGCCATGATCTACGGCCACTGGGACCGCTATGAACCCCGTCCGCCCGAGCATGAAATCAATTCTGACATCCTGGATTTTTTAATCTGGGTGGCTGAGGTTTCAGGGGACTTTGATCCGCAGATAGTGGAGCGGCTGGCCCGACACCCAAACATGCCACAGGTATTTACCTGGCCGGAAGGGTCGGTTCTGCGCACGCCCGAGGAGCGGTTTGCCAACCTGCCAGACTACTCTTACGAACCGCAGTACGTGGAAATCGAGGGGTTACGCATGGCCTATGTCGAGCATGGCTCCGGAGACCCCATCTTGATGCTGCACGGCGAACCGACCTGGGGATTTCTATACCGCCGCATGATCCCGCCGCTGAGTTCGGTCGGCCGCGTCATCGTGCCGGACCTGATCGGCTTTGGCCGCTCAGACAAACCGGTGGCGGACAATGCTTATTCTTATAAGTCGCATGTACGGTGGATGCGCGCCTTTATCAAGGCGCTTGATCTTGAGCGCATCATGCTAATCTGCCAGGACTGGGGCGGATTGATCGGTATTCGAACCCTGGCCCAGATGCCGGATCTCTTTGCCCGCCTGGTGGCCATGAATACCGGCATTCCAGACGGAGCGGGGTCTACCAAGGCCTTCAGGGCCTGGCGACGCCTTTCCCAGCGGGTACGAGAACTCGATATGCCGCAGCTTATGCGTCAGGCCGTGCAGCGGACCTTGACCGATGCGGAAGCCGCGGCCTATGCAGCACCCTTCCCTTCAAAGGACTATCAGACCTGCGCCCTGCTCTTCCCCCGGCTGGTGCCCATACGGTCGAACCATCCGGGCGCTTATGATAATCGGGTCGCCATTGAGAAATTGAAGACACTTGACCTGCCGGTGCTTCTGCCTTTGGCCGATGGCGATCCGGTGACGCGTGGATTTGAGGGTTTAATGCGCGGTATTTTCCGCAACGTCGCTCCTTCGCTGCCCGTTAAAAATGCCGGTCACTTCATCCAGGAAGATGCTGGAGAAGAAGTGGCTGAACATGTTCGCGTCTGGATGAGCGAAACCGGGTAAGTACGGCAACCATTTTCCAAAAAAAAGAGGGCCTGCAAAGGCCCTCTTTTTATCACTCATTTCTGATTCGGAGTGAAAGGTAGGGGAAATTTTTTAGGCAATTTCCCCCGTCAAGAACTATTTCAACTTATCGCGGCTAAAGCCCAGGATATTTCTAGCAATGATCAGCATCTGTATCTGACCGGTGCCTTCAAAGATGTCGGTAATCTTACAGTCGCGCATGAACTTTTCCACGAGCCACTCGCGTGAATATCCGAGAGGCCCCAGAAGGGCCACGCATTTCTGGCAGACCTGCGTCGCGGCCTGACCGGCCTTGGCCTTACCAAATGACGCCTCCAGGCTGTTCCTTTCCCCGGTCTCAAGCATCGCTGCCGCGCGCCAGGTCAATAGGCGAGCCGCTTCGAGGTTGGCTTCCATTTCGATGATGTCTCGCTGAGTAGCGTTCAGAGAATGCTGGCCGCGATCATAGGGGAAGACGAAACCCTCCTCTTCAAATTTTTCCTTAGTAAAATCGAGCGCAGCCTGAGCCACGCCGATAGCCTGAGCGGCCACAGCGGGCCGGGTAACGTCAAAGGTCTTCATGACGCCCTTGAAGCCAGTGGCCGTTGTCTTTTTTGGCTTGATCTCCGGGCTGCCCAGGATGCTGTCGTAAGGGATGCGGCAGTCTTCAAAAACAATGGAGGCGGTGTCCGAAGCCCGGATGCCAAGCTTGTTTTCAAGCTTGGTCAACGTCATACCCGGTGTGCCTTTTGCGACAACAAAGCTCTTGATCGCGGCCCGGCCTAAGCTTCGATCAAGGGTAGCCCAGATGACCACGAGTTCACTGCGGGCGCCACCGGTGATAAAAATCTTCTCCCCGTTAATAACCCACTCATTTGTATCTGGATCAAGTTTGGCCATGGTGGTGATGGCCGCGGTGTCCGAGCCGGCGCCAGGTTCGGTGATGGCCATGGACGCATATTTCCCACCCCAACGCTCTCTTTGTTCAGGCGTGGCCACCGCACCGATGGCGGCGTTTCCAAGACCGAGGGAGGAGGCGCCGAGCGTAAGCCCGGGATCGCCCCAGGCCCGTTCCTCAGCGATTATGATCCCATTTACGGCTGAACCCCGGGGCGCTTTCTCTCCAGGCGGCGGGGCCATTTTCGCCATGATGGCCATACTTGAAGCATTGATTTCTTTAGCTTCTTTTATATCGTCGTGTTCATGCTCATATTCGTCATAATAATGAGAAAGTTTTCTTATGAGGTTCACATTCTGCTCACGGGCCACCTTTAAGGCTGCTTTGACCCTCGGTGCAATTTCAAAGTCTATCATTATATTTCTTCCTCCTTGAAAAGGTTGTTCCTGATCAGTTTATCTGGCCATGGGCCATTGTTCCAGGTGAGGGAGGGCTTGATCACCCGGTGGCCAGGCCTTCCATGGTCGCAAAAGCCCGGCCGTTCCGAAACCACATCTCCACCGGATGCTCGCGAATATATCCATGACCGCCCAATATCT
>JAFDHD010000154.1 GCA_019308995.1 Deltaproteobacteria bacterium
TTAACTAGTTAAGAGAAGAATTGAAATTTGTCAAGTAAAAATGTGGGTTGACGCTAAAAATAATTTGAATAGGGAAAGATTATCTAGTTAAAGGCCAAACTTGAGGGGGCGGGGATAAACCCCGCCCTCTTCTATAGCTTGAAAACAGTTTCTTTGCCAAATAACCCTACGGCTTCTGCCCAAGGGCCGGGGGCTCGCCATGACAGGCCAGGAGGCACTTTAATCATCTAATTCTGGGACATGACACTAGCAAATCATTCAGGAGGCAGGTTCCATTCTTCCACCGGCCCCACCGTGGCTGCGGCTGCTTTGTTCAGGTCCAGGTAGCGGCGGGCCACATCAAGGACGGCTTGAGCAGTTACGGCGCCGATACCGTCAACGTAGCGGTAGCGGTAGTCATAACCCAGATCGTAAAGCTCGTTTAATGCGATATCCATGGCTAGCTGGCCGTTGCGCTGGAGACCGATTTCAAATGTGCCCAGGATATTTTCCTTGGCCCGGTTGAGTTCCTCAGGGCTGATGGGTTCCTGGCGCAGGTCCAGAATAAGCCTGCGCAAACCTGCCTTGACCTGTTCGTACTTCGAGGGAGCGAAGGCAATATAAAAGGCAAAGGCGCCGGTGTCCAGACCAGGGCGAAACAGCGAACTGACGGTATAAGCCAGACTCTGTTTGTCGCGAAGTTCAATGAAAAGGCGGCCTCCCTGGCTGGAAAGAACCCTGTCAAGGACATCCAGGGCGTAACGATCCTCGCTCTTAAGGCCCGGCGTCAGGAAGCCGAGGAAGAGGTGGGCTTGGGCCCGCTGGATCTCCTCACGAGCCGTGCGCAGGTCTTCCAGAGCCAAGGGCGGCTTGATGACTGGAGGCTTAAAGGCGCCTCCTTCCCAGTCCCCCAACAGCTTTTCCAGCCGCAACTTGATGCGGTCCGGTTCCACGTCCCCGACCACGGCCATGACCATATTGGAAGGCACGGCCCATTTCTCATAATAGGCCCTCAGGGTTTCGGCGGAAATAAGACGGACAGATTCGGAGGTACCCAGGATATTGGCGGCATAGGGGTGTTCGCCGTAGATGGTCTTTGCGAATAAATTGAAGGTGCGATGAGGCAATTGGTCTGCCTGGCGTTTGATGGCGGCCAGGATGCTGGGCCGGGCCTTTTCAACCTCGGAAGGAGTCAGGGCCGGACGGCGCAGGACTTCGACGAGAAGGTCCAGGCCAGGCTCCAGAAACTGGCTCAAGAACTCCGCTTCAAGCCCGAAGGAGTTACGGCCGGAAAAGGCGGTGATACTGCCAGCCATGTCCTCCACAGCCTGGGCCAGTTCTTCGGGTCCAAGCCGCCTGGTTCCTTTGTCCCAGACTTCGGCCAGAAAATTGTTAAGCCCGTGATGTGGCGGGTTCTCGAAACGCAGGCCGCCTAAAAAGGCGATACGGATCGCAACCAGAGGCAGGGAGTGATCAGCCTTGATTAGGAGGGTGGCCCCGCTGGGCAGGATATATTTTTTGACTTCATCGGCGCGCTTTAAAGAGGCGGCCTGGGCCACGGTGTTAAGTATTTGTGATTCGTCAAGCTCTTTTAACGCCTCTTTCGGGATAATAACGCCCACGGTTAAGTTTTCCGGCTGTAGGTACTTAAGCGCCGCCTCTCTCAAATCGGTGCGCGTGACCTGCTCGATTTCAGCCAAGTATTTATCCTTGGCCTTAAAGTCGCCGAGCAGGGCCTGGAAAATGGCGGCCGTTCTGGCCTCGCCGCTCATGGTCGCCCTTTCGTCAATAAAGTCGGCCTTGATCTTGAGCTTGGCTCGCGCCAGTTCTTCGGGTTGAACCATGGTATTGGACAGGGAAAAAATTTCATGAAGCATGGCCTTCAGGCCTGGTAAAACCTGGCCGGGAGAGAGGGAGGCGTCAATGAAAAAGAGCCCTGGGTCCTTGGGAGTGTAAGCCGCGGCATAGACCTCATGGATGAGTTCCTTGTTTCTTTTAACTTCCTGATAGAGCCGGGCGGTTCGGCCCTGGCCAACAATAATGGCTAAAAGGTCCAGCGCCTTGATGTCAATATCCTTTATCCCCGGAATATGAAAGGCCAAATCCAGCCGAGCCTGCTCAACATTTTCGCGCAACACAGTCGCCCTGGTCTGATCCTGAACCGGCTCCAGCGGCGTTTCCTCTGCCATCGCCTTTCCTGCCGACACCCGGCCAAAGACCTCTTCGATCCTGGCCTTGATTTCATCCGTCTTAAAATCACCGACTACAACCAGGATAATATTCTCGGGCCGATACCAGCGCTCGTGAAATTTCAAGGCTGTCTCGCGGGTAATAGATTGAACCGTATCTGGAAATCCAATGATCGGCCGACCATAAGGGTGGACCTGGTAGGCCTTGGTAAAGAGGGCGTTGATGAGCCGCCTGGTAGGGATGTCCAGGCTGCGGTTGATTTCCTCAATCACGACCTCCTTCTCCCGTTTGAACTCCTTCGGGTCCATGGCCGGATTAAAGACCATGTCGGCCAGAACGCTCAGAGCCCGCTCGGTAAAACGGCTGGCAATGTCAATGTAGTAAACGGTCTGGTCAAGCGAGGTGTAGGCATTGATATTGCCGCCCGCAGCCTCGACTTCCTGGGCGATAACTCCCGGCCCCCTGGTGGCGGTTCCCTTGAACAGCATGTGTTCCATTAGATGGGCCAGGCCGATCTCGTCCGGCTTTTCCAGGGCGCTGCCTACCTTGACCCACACCAGCAGGGAAGTAACCGGCGCGCGGTGATTTTCAATCAAGATGACTTCCAGGCCGTTGGCCAGATCGTACTTCACCGGTCCAACCGCCTGGCCAGGGAAGGGGAAGAGAAGCAGCATGATGAAGACCAAAGGAACCAGGGTCTTTTTCCCGGGAAAGCACATGTCCTGTCTCCAAATCTACTCGTCACTTTCATAGACTCAAATATAAGGCCTGGCCCAGAAAAAGGCAAGGAAACGAATTAAGCAAGGTCTCATTCCGACCTGGATGATAAACCCCGAGGTAACGGCCCTATTTATCGGTTTCTTTTGTAATCATATCCATGTCCGTGGCTGACAGCCTATCATCAGCAAAGGTGGGCTCAGTGCCAATAATGCCTGCCTCAGTCAGGTCAGCCATCTCCTGGTCAGTCAAACCCAGGAGTTCTTTATAAGCGTATTCATTGTGCTGGCCTAAAAGGGGCGCCGGAAACCTGATCCTGAGATCGGAATCAGACATCTTGGCGACCATCCCCGGTAACTGGCGGGTCCCGGCATGAGGATGATCCACATTTTCAAAAAAACCCCGGCTTTTAAAATGCTGATCTTCAAGCAATTCGCCCGGGTAAAGCACCGGCGCGCCGGCCAGACCGGCCTTCTGGAGCAAATCCATGACTTCGTAACGATCAAGTGCAGAAGTCCAGATTGCGATGAGCCTGTCCAGCTCCTGGTGATGTTGCCTCCGGCCGTGTGCAGTTGCGAAACAAGGGTCTTGAGACCATTCAGGATGGCCTGTCAGCTTGCTGAATTTTTTCCATTCTTCATCACTGGTAATACTTATGACCGCCCACTTATCATCACCCTTGCATGGATAACATCCCTGGGGAGCGGCATAATCGTCCCTGTTGCCCACGCGGCTCCTGACCCGCCCGTTCATGGCGCAGTCAAGAGTCCAGTCCATGCATTTGGTGGCCGCCTCAAAATGAGAAACATCTACAAACTGACCCTGGCCGGTTTTCTGGCGAAAATGCAAAGCAGACAGAACGGCCAGGGCCGCGGCAAAACCGCCGGCCGGATCGCCGTAAGCAATCCCCGGCCTCATGGGCGGGCTGTCTTCATATCCGGTTATTTCGTCCAGGCCGCAAAAGGCGTTAATGCAGTCGCCAAAGGCGGGGGCGTTTTTATAGGAGCCGGTGCAGCCGTAACCGGGCATGGAAACCATAATGATATCAGGCTTGACCTTGAGAAGCTCTTCATAGCTCAAGCCCAGGTTGGGCATGACGCGCGGGGTAAAATTATTAAAAACAACGTCGCTTATTTTGACGAGTTTGAGGTAAAGTTCTTTGCCTTTTTCCTCGCTCAGATCAAGAGTAATACCCAGTTTGTTGTGGTTGATCTGTATGAACCAGGGCGCTTTCTCCCAGAACATATCACTCATCCCGAATCTGACGCCATGGTATCTCATGCCGTCGAACCTGAACAGGGCCTCGATTTTTATGACCTCCGCCCCCAGGTCCGCCAGAATGACGGAACCTTGAGGGCCAGCCCAGGCGATGGTGTGGTCTAAAATTCTAATACCTTCCAAGGGTAAGCCAGCCATATTCATAACCTCCAGAGCAGTGATCTCATGCCTTTAATAAATATTTCCGCGGTGCCTCTTAAGCGGCGCCAATCATCATCGTCACCTGTTCCTCAGAATACCCCAGCCGCCCGATCAGGATTTCATGGTTGTGCTCCCCGAGCATGGGGGCGCGGTCAACCCGCCACGGCGTCTTGGACATGATAAAGATATGCCCCGGGTATTCCATCTTTCCTAAAACCGGATGATCCTTCTCCATGAAGAAGCCTCGCTCCCGGTGCTGAGGATCGTGAAGCAGCTTGTCCATATCATTTAAGATACCAATGGGAACGCGCCAGTCTGTGGCTTCCGCGAAGACTTCCCTTTGTGTCTTTGTCTGGAGATAGTCTGTGAGGATGGCGTCCACTTCATCAGCGTTAACAGCTCTCTGCACACGATTAAAACGAGGATCATCCGCCAGCTCCGGCTTTCCCATCATTTCACACAGGGCTCTGAACTGAGACTCCTGTTCCGTATCCACACAGACGTTGCCATCTGTACAAGGCAGAATAGCGATGGGGTAAACATCCGGGGTGCGCGGGTTATCTTTTTGAGGTGTATCCGACATGGGACGCATACCGTTTCTCACCCGGTTATACCCGCTGAACTGGTAATTTATTGTGGGACAGCCTTTCATGGTGGCCGCAATTTCCGATATGGCCACATCAATATGCTGGCCGCTTCCACCCATGTTAAGAGAGCAGACAGCGCTCATGGTGACAATGGCCGCGGCTAGACCGGCCTTGTACTGCAATTGATGCCCCCCCAGCTTGAGAGGCTCGCGGTCCGGCTCACCTATTTCAGCTTGAACCCCGCCCAGAGCGCTCAGGGTTATTTCAAAGCCCTTAAAGTCGCGGTAAGGTCCGGTTTGACCGAAGTTTGATATGGAAGTCATGACCAGGGCTGGATTGATTTCCTTAAGAAGGTCGTATCCCAGTCCCAGTGAAGGCATGACCCGCGGTTCATAATTTTCTATGAGCACATCCGCTTCGGCTACCAGCTTCTTTAGGGCCTCCCGGCCGTATTCGGATTTCAGATTGAGGGTGACGCTCTTTTTCCCCAGATTCAAGTAATGGAACAGTCCGCTCTTTTCCGGATGAGGCTTATCGTCAGGAAAGGGCCCCATTTGTCTGGTTCCGTCTCCATCTCCGGGCCGCTCGACTTTAATAACCTCTGCCCCTAATCCGGCCAGTAGTGACGCGCAATACGGGCCGGCGATGTAATGGCCGAGATCAACAACCGTAAGGTCAAAAAGAGCTCCCTTCTGCCTGGTATTATCATCTGTTTTCATGCTGCTCATAATGGTTCCTTTTTTTTAGTCCTGATTAAAGAGCCTGGCCGCGTTTTTGTAAAGCCACTTTTCTCGGGCCAAAGATTCTGCGGTGGTTGGCTAGGCCTCTTCTCTCCTTGTTTAGAACGTAAAATTTCATGAGGCCTACCATCTTATAATAATTATTGACTAATTTGAGATTGTTTCGCGGAGCCTGTCCAGAGCGAAAGCGAAGGGGCTTCTAAGAAATTGTTTTTCCTGTTTCAGGATTTAATAGTATGAAATCCATTTGAATTTGCAGGGTTTTTTTATTATATCTGACCCGTTGTTTATAAGCGCCTTCATACTTGTCTTGGCCTTTATTGACATATGAAAGACCAGAAATATACGGGCGGGGATAAACCCCGCCCCTACTCTAAAACTCTAAATCGGTATTGTAGGGGCGGGGTTTATCCCCGCCCGTTTCCAAGGCTTTTCCGCATCATTAGCGGGGCGGCGCGACGCCACCCCGCTGTT
>JAFDHD010000155.1 GCA_019308995.1 Deltaproteobacteria bacterium
CCGGTCTGACTATTTTAAAGAGATCGAATCAGGCCGCGTTGGCGCTATTGACGCCCGCGCCATTGCCAGAGAATTGAATTTAGGAACGACCGCCTCCCTGATCATTAACACCATCATGCTGGGAGCGTTTGCACGAATAAGCGGGATGGTGGACATTGAATTAATCACCGCGGCGATCAGGAAAAATATTCCAGAAAAACCCGAGGCAAACATCTCCGGCGCTAAAAGGGCTTACGAGGAAGTGAAGTAAAACGCCGTGATATTGCTCAACCGCTGAGCTGGAAAATAAATTTTTTCGTCTCCTATCCGACCAACAAGGCAATAACCTTGCAAAAATATATTCTTATTAGAATCGTTCAGGCCATTTTTACCATAATTATTGTCGCCATCTTGGTTTTTTTCCTGATGCGTCTGACTGGCGATCCAGTGGCCATAATGGTGCCGCCAGATGCTGAGGAAGCGGATTTCAAAGCTCTGGAACAAAAGTACGGTCTGGATAAGCCTCTTATTATTCAATTTTTTATTTTCCTGAAGTCCGCCGCACGCGGTGATTGTGGGGAATCCTTTAAGTGGGCGGAGCCAGCTCTACGGCTGGTAGTCACGCGATGTTCGGCGACAATGGAATTGGCGATTGCGGCAGCGCTTATTGCCTGGGGAATCGGTATACCTATAGGGATAATCACTGCGGTAAAACGCGATTCCTGGTTCGATCGGTTCGGTAAAATATTTGCACTTATAGGGCAAGCAACGCCCAGTTTCTGGTTGGGGGTCATGCTCATATTGTTGTTTAGTGTGGTGTTGGGCTGGCTACCAGTATCCGGCCGAACTGAGACCAAGAGTATAATTATGCCGGCCGCGACCGTGAGCTTTATCATGCTCGCCGCAGTGGTTCGATTGAGCCGCTCCGCCATGCTTGATGCCCTTAATAGTGAATATGTCACTCTGGCGCGAATCAAAGGAGTCCCCCGTCTCTATGTCGTTTTAATCCACGCCTTTAAAAACGCTTCCATACCGATCGTGACCATAATGGCCTTGCAGATCAGTCATCTTTTTATGGGAGCGGTCATAGCCGAACAAATTTTCTCGTGGCCGGGAGTGGGCAGGCTTGCCTTGGAGGCTGTATTTGCCCGGGATTATCCGGTTGTTCAGTCAGTGGTTCTATTAACATCTTTCATTTTTTGTACGGTTAATATCCTGGTTGACATTATCTACGCGTACATTGATCCTCGCATTCGATATTAATAACTGAGTCTCAGGGAGGATAGACCATTGGCCGCCGCGGATGCCTGGGTGGAAAAAGAAACCGTTGAATCAGTTGATTCTTCCGAGAAAAAAATAAAGAGAAAATTGCCTTATCATGCCTTTGTGCTGGTTGGCCTTTTTCTTTTCGCGGTGATTTTTGGGCCGTTTGTTATTCCGCATGATCCATTCGAAACAAATTTGAAACTATCCATCCTGCCTCCGGCCTGGCAGGAAGGAGGGAGCACCAAGTATCTGCTTGGCACGGACTCCATGGGCCGGGACATGCTCAGCCGTTTGATCTACGGATCGAGAATCACCCTGATTGCCAGTCTTGTGGCTATCTGTTTGGCTGGAACAATCGGGGTCATGCTTGGAATGATCTCAGGATATTTTGGCGGGAAGACCGATATGGCCATTATGCGGACTACAGACATCTTCATGTCCCTTCCTCTGATAATGATGGCCATTATTTTGGCCAGCATGCTAAATCCAAGCCTTAAAAGTGCGATTCTGGCTATTGGACTGAGCGGTTGGACAGGCTATGCTAGAATAGTACGGGGCGAAGTCTTGAGCCTAAAGGAGCAGGATTATGTTCGCCTGGCCAGAGTCGCGGGGTGTAGCAGCAAGCGCATTCTCTTTTCTCACATCCTTCCGAATATCATGAATACCCTGATCATTATCGTCACCCTTCAACTGGGCCAGGTGATTATAGCCATGGCCGCTTTGAGTTTCCTTGGACTGGGTGTGCAGCCCCCTTCCGCCACCTGGGGTTTAATGCTCTCCGAAGGCCGCAAATATATTACTTACGCCTGGTGGCTGGCCACCTTCCCCGGGATTGCCATCCTTCTGACAGTGCTAGGGTTCAACCTGATGGGCGACTGGCTGCGGGACACCTTTGACCCGAAGCAGAAATTAAGATAGGCCCATAACTCCTGGCTTAAGCAATCTGAAGCAGGAATCCAGATTCTGAAACCAGGAAGCCAAAAGGAACATAATTATGACAATCGCTATAATTGCAGCAGCCATTTAAAGATTGGCTTAAATATGAAACCTTCCGGGAATAAAAAAACAGGAGTTTAAAATGGAAATTACCAAGGCAGAAAGCTATGTTTTGCAAGTGCCTCTCAATCAACCTATCGCCGACGGTATGCAGGCTATGAATTATTTTGAACTTGTAGGCATTAATATTCATGTGGATGAAGGGATCAGGGGTATAGGCTATACACTGACCGTGGGCGCGGGCGGGAGTGTGATCCAGAAGGTGATTGATGACCTGTTTATTGAGGCGCTCATTGGCAAGGACCCATACAATGTCAAAGAGATTTGGTGGGACCTGTACTACGGCCGGGCGCACTGGATCGGCCGGGCCGGTGCGGTCACCATGGCTCAGGCCGCGGTGGATATTGCGTTATGGGATATAATCGCTAAAAAGGCGGAGCGGCCGCTCTGGCAGGTCCTGGGCGGATGCCGGTCCACGGACCTCCCTGCCTACATCACCGCCGCCGGGTGGCTGAATTTCACCGAGGAAGAGTTAATCCAGCGTATGAAAAGGGCGCTCGATAGCGGATATACCGACTTTAAAATGAAAGTTGGGAAACCCGACCCCAGGGAAGATTATCACCGTGTCAAAGCGGTCCGGGAGGCTCTCGGCGACGAGGTCACCCTGATGATTGATGTGAACCAGGCTTGGGATTTTAATACCGCCTGCGTTTGGGGGCAAAGGCTGGAAGAGTTTAACCTTGTCTGGCTGGAAGAACCCCTGCATCCGGATGACATCAAAGCGCACCGGCTGCTCAGGGAGAAAGTTAATATTCCCATTGCACTTGGGGAACATGTCTATACTACCCAGGCTTTCCGAGATTATATAGAACAGGAGGCCGTGGATATACTGCAGGTTGACGTCACCAGAATCGGGGGTATCACCCCCTGGATGGAGGTGGCCGCAATGGCTAATGTCAACAACATCCGCGTCTGTCCCCATGCCGGTGATTTGGGCCAGGTCCATCAGCACCTCATCCGGGCCATTCCTAATAGCTGGTTTCTCGAAGGAGGCGGCTGGTGGACCAGGATGTTTAAAGATCAGGTCGAAATCAAGGAAGGCATGAACCTGACACCTTTAAACCCCGGGGCCTCCACGGAATTCGATGAAGAATACTTTGAAAAAAACAGGGTTTCATGAATGGGTTGCCATAATTGAATTTGACTGGAGGAGGAAGATAATATGTCCCGTCGTCTTGAAGGTAAAACCGCCCTCATTACCGGCTCTACCTCAGGCATCGGTAAGGGGATAGCCCTTGAGTTCGCTTGCCAGGGTGCGCGGGTCGTGGTCAACGGCCGTCGCAAGAATCTGGGCGAGGAGGTCGTGGCTGAAATCAAGTCAAACGGCGGCGAAGCCTCTTTTTACCAGGCCGATGTCTCTCAGCAGGACCAGATCGAAGCTATGGCTCGCTTTGTGGGTGAAACGTACGGCGGGCTCGATATCCTGGTGAACAACGCCGCTCTCACCGGGGCGGGTCGAGCCGGTCGAATCGGCGACCCTCCGGGAGAATTGTGGAAAGGCACCTCTGAGGAGTTATGGGATGAGTTGTACCGGGTCGGCTTACGCGGCCCTTGCTTGTGTTCAAAATATTTAATGCCTTATCTGATTAAGAGCGGCCAGGGTTCGATCATTAACATCTCCTCTATCACGGCCCTGCGCGGGTTTGCCATGGACGCCTACTCCATGGTCAAAGGAGGCCTTATCAGCTTGAGCATCTCTATGGCCGTTAGCTATGCCCGCGACCGTGTCAGGGTGAACTGTATCTGTCCGGGCTTTATCCTGGTTGAGCGAATAATGGATGACACCGATCCAAACAAAAAATTCGCACCCTTTGTCCGGCAGAGCCTGACCCGGCTGGGCAGACCCCAGGACATCGCCTACACCGCCGTTTATCTGGCTTCTAATGAATCGGAATATGTAACCGGAGCCGTGTTTAACATTGATGGCGGGCTGGCGGCCAAAGGTTTATATAGCATCCCCGGGGCTGAAACTGCTTAGAGAAATGAGCTGGATTTTTAAAGCGGAAATATAGGTTTTGAAAAGGTGGAAGAATCGAGCATGAGTCAACAGATTTTTTCTGATGTCAAGGTTCTGGACCTGACCTGGTATATTTCGGGTCCTTACTGCGCTAAATTATTCGCCGACTTTGGCGCGGATGTGATCAAGATTGAAAGACCGGAGAAAGGGGACCCGGCCAGGGAGATGGGGCCGTTTCTTGGCGATGAGAAGCATCCGGAAAAGAGTCTTCTTTTTTCTCACCTCAACCTGAACAAAAAGAGCGTTACCCTCAACCTCAAGAGCGGCGTCGGCCGGGAGATCGTGGTGGAGCTTGTAAAGGATTCGGATATCCTGGTGGAGAGCTTCAGTCCGGGGGTCATGGAAAGACTGAACCTGGACTATGAAACGCTCCACAAGATAAACCCAAACCTGGTCATGACCTCCATCTCCAACTTCGGCCAGACAGGTCCTTATCGCGACTATAAGCTGTCTGAACTCGTGCTGAACGGTTTTCATTCCATGATACATTGCGGGGTTCCTGATCGTTACCCTCTCAAAAAAGGCGGTCATGTCTGTCTTTATCAGGGCGGTCTGATCGCCGCCCTGGCCACGCTGGGCGCTTTTTGGGCCAATGAAGAGCAGGGTCTGGGCCAGCATGTTGATGTCTCTCTTATGGAGACACAGGCCGGGGATGTGGACCGAAAAAATATTGATCTCCTGGCCTGGTCCTATTCCGGTGATCCGGTCCACGCCATCAGAACGGATTACGAAGCCTGGCTGGCTAAAAATATCCTCCCCTTTGGCACCTTTCCCTGCCAGGACGGATTCATCGTCTCACTCCCCATCGTGACCCACTGGCTGCGTTTTGTGGAACTGATGAAGATGCCGGAACTGGCGGACAGATATAATTTTCCGGAAGATATATTCGATATGGATGTCAAGGGGGAGATTGATGTCATGTGGTATGAATGGCTGGCCGAGCGTACTAAAGAGGAGGCCATGGCGGACTGCCAGGCCGCGAGGTGGTTTGGCACGGCCGTTCAAACCCCGCAGGACGTGGTCGAGGACCCTCATTTTCAAGAGAGAGGTTTCTGGCAGGAAGTCGAACACCCGGTTATGGGCAGGTTGACCTACCCCGGAGCTCCGGTCAGGGTCGGCCCGGATTCATGGCAGGTGCGGCTGCCCGCGCCGACGCTCGGGCAGCACAACGCTGAAGTCTATATTCATCAATTAGGATACACCAATGAAGACCTGCAAAAATTTAAAGAGACCGGTGTTATATATAAGGAGATTAGGTCATGGCCAAGCTGCCGTTGGAAGGGATAAGGGTGGTGGAGCTATGTGTGGTTTATTCAGGCCCGTTTGCGACCTGGCTTTTAGCCGCTCTGGGGGCCGAGGTCATTCATGTGGACTCGATCCATCATCAGCCCGACATGAGCCGTTTCTTCCTGATGTGGCTCACCCCGGAGATGATGGCCGGAAGTGATGGCAGCAACTTTCCTAATCGGGAGCAGGGGGAAAAACCCTGGAACAACAGGCGGGCCTTTTTCAATCGCCTCGGCTGGAATAAGCGCAGCTGCTGTATTAACCTGGCCCATCTTCAAGGCAAAGAGGTCTTTAAGAAGCTGATTAAAACCTCAGATATCTTTATGGAGAACAACAGCGCCACGGCCATGGATCATCTTGAACTCGGTCCTGAAGTTCTGATGGAGGTTAACCCGCGTCTCATCTGCATTAACATGCCCAGCTATGGCCGCACCGGCCCATATAAA
>JAFDHD010000156.1 GCA_019308995.1 Deltaproteobacteria bacterium
CACTGGCTATCATATTGTGGACGTGAAGGTGGATGGCTCTTCAATCGGCGCGGTAGCCAGCCATACCTTTACCAATGTGACCGCGACTCATACCATTCACGCCACCTTTGCCATCAACACCTACACCATCACGCTCTCAGCCGGTTCAGGCGGAAGCATTTCGCCTTCAGGCGCGGTCTCGGTCAATCATGGCGCGAGCCAGGCCTTCACCATCACACCTGACACTGGTTACATTATCCAGAATGTGGATATTGACGGCTCCTCAGTGGGTGCGGTAAGCACTTACAGTTTTACTAATGTGACTGGAACCCATACGATCGAGGCGTCCTTTTCTCAGGCTATACCCGAAACTTTTAGCATAACCTTGCCACCCGGCTCCACCGTAGCAGACTACCGCATTGTAACCATGCCTCTGGAGCCTTACAACCCCGATCCCGAGGTGGTCATTGGCAACCAGATCGGGACTTACGATCAGAGCTTGGTGCGTATCGCCGCCTTTGACGCTGAGAGCCAGGCGTTTTCAGAGTATCCTTTTACCGGTCTGGATTACGCTGTTGGACCTGGCGCTGCGGCCTGGTTTTTATTCCGGCATGGCAAGACTTTAACGGCCGAAGGGTCGGAAACGCCTGTAGTCGAGGGTCCCCTGGGTGTGAATGGTTATTTCATAGACATAACCAAAGGCTGGAACCTGATTGGCAATCCATTTAATTTTACGATCAGTGTTGAGTCAACCCTCATCAAGCAAGGTTCCACCGTGGTGCATCTGATGCACGGGGACAATCAGATTACCCAGCCGGTCTTCTGGATCTGGTCCGGAGGTACCTACGTCCCGGCTTCAACGCTGCCCGCGGGTACCGGGGGCTGGCTGCTCAAATTGACAGAAGGGGACGCTCAGGCCTTCTTTCCGGCAGTGGCAAGTACCCGTTCTTCAGATCGTTTAACTGAGATTGAAACCAGGGACCTCGAGAAGCCGCCTGCTCCGCCTGGATTCCTGAGTGAGGATTCATCATCTAAAGGCGGCGGCGGCTGTTTCGTTCAAAGCGCGGGCAGTTTAACCGGCTTTAAGGGGATAAAGTTAGGATTAGGCGCCTTGTTTCTATCCGTGGCTGTAATAATTCGGCGGGCACGGTAAGGTCTGGTTTTTGGGATTTGTTTGATTCTGGGGGAACTTGAAAAAAGTTCCCCCTCATTTTTATTCCAGGATGGCTCCTTTTGCCGCGGAGCTCACGTATTTCACGTACCGGCGCATAAAGCCCGGCGGGACAGGGTGTTTAACCGGTTCAAATCCTTGAAGCCGTTTTTCGATTTCGTTTTCCGAAAGATTGACATTAATCTTTCGATCAGGGATATCAATCTCTATCTCGTCGCCATCCTTTAGGGCCGCTATGGGCCCGCCCACGTAAGCCTCGGGCGAAACGTGTCCGACGCACGGTCCTGAAGTGGCGCCTGAAAAGCGGCCGTCCGTGATCAAAGCCACTCTCTTAAGGCTTGATGTAACCAAAGCCAGGGTCACGGCCAGGGTTTCGGGCATGCCTGGCCCGCCTTTAGGCCCTTCGTAGCGGATAACAATGACCTCGCCTTCCTTGAAACTGCCTTCTCGAAATCCTTTAAGGGCCTCAGCTTCAGAGTCCATAACCCGGGCCTGGCCGGTGAAGGTCTGCATATCCGCGGCTACGGCTGACTGTTTGATTACGGCGCCTTCAGGGGCCAGATTGCCGAAGAGCGCGGCTGTGCCGCCTTCGGCCAAGTGGGGCTTATCTCTGGGCGGGATAACCTCTTCATCAAAGATCTCGGCCTGGCTGACGATCTGGCCAAGGGTCTGACCGGTGACATTCAGGGCATCCAGATGGAGGTCATCGGCCAGGACTTTCATCACGGCCGGGATGCCGCCGGCGGCGTAGAGGTCAATGATGCCATACGGGCCGTTGGGGCGGATGGCCAGCAGGGTGGGAATTTTTCGGTTTAACTCATTGAATTTCGAAAGAGGCAGGGAAAGGCCGAGTTCGTGGGCGATGGCGGGCAGATGCAGCGCGGCGTTAGTTGAGCCGCCAATGGCCAGGTCCATGATAACCGCGTTTTCCATGGCCTTTTCCGTTAGGATCTTTTTGGCCGTTAATTCCTTTTCGATCATGCTCACAATTTTTTTTCCGGTTTGGCGGGCTACGATGAGTCTTTCGTTGTGCGCGCCCGGGATATTGGCCGAACCGGGCAGAGCCAATCCCAGGGATTCAGCCATGCATTGAAAGGTATTGGCCGTGCCCATAAAGTCACATGCCCCGCAGGTGGCGATGGTGGTGGCATTTCTCCTCAAGCGATTTTCGTTGGGGTCTGCCCCTGTTTTGGAAAAGCGAACCTGATAGGCGCTCGGTCCTCCGGTCAGGAAGATGGTGGGCAGGTTCAGTCGAGCCGCGGCCATGATCATACCGGGAATGATCTTGTCGCAGCTGGCAATCAGGACCATGCCATCAAAGAGCATGCTGCGCACGTGGGTTTCCACCGAATCGGCGATTAATTCTCGCTGCGGCAGGATAAAGCGCATGCCTTCGTTACCTTCGGTAAATCCGTCGCAGGGTGCGGGAATATTGAATTCAAAGGGGATGCCGCCCGCAGCATGGACGCCTTCCTTGACTTTTTCAGCCAAAAAACGAAGGTGCATGTGGCCGGGGTTCAATTCGGTATGTGAATTGACCACGGCAATTATGGACTTTTCTTTGAACTCCTCTATGTCCATGCCGATGCCTGTGATCATACTTTGCCGGATGCGGCTAATCGGGAAATCCTGATCATCGACTATGGCCATACTTTTTGGCTTTTTCATAATGCTTCCTCCTGTTTAATGACTGTAATATAACAGGCTTTAGGTGCGTAAAAAAGTTCTTTTTTTATTTGCTTCAGGATTTGCTTGCTTATCATGATCTGAATTATAGTATCAGATGGGGATAAGATAAAACCTCTCAAGATTATTACTGCGAGTTGGGCCTCAAAGACGGTCAGTATTTAATGGACAATTGCAAATGAAATATGAAATGACCTGCTCGTTGTATTTACTAATAGAAGATCAGGAATTGCTTCATTTTTTCAAAGGCTATACATACCAGAAAGGTGAAGAATGATAAAGATGATAAAGGTAGTTAATTCCTGTTTTCCCCCACTTCCTTTATCTCTTCTTTCAGGTATAAACCCAGGAGATACGGCTTCTGAGAGGCAAAGGCTTTGGCCTGCCCGAGAATCGCGTCTTCTGCATATTTTACATTATAACGCCAGGTCAAGTAATTGAAAGTAACGCTGCGAGCGAAATAGAGCGGCTTTAATGCTTCGATGATATCTTTCTTGGCTTTAGATGATCCCATATCATAGTAAAAAAGAAGCTGGTATAACACATGCGTCCACATGAGGATATCCATCTGATAGTAATCCTGCTCGAACATCATATCGAGAGTTTCAACCTCATATTCATCCAGGTATTTTTTTAGTAGTTTTTCTCTTTGAAAATATTCTATCCGTAATTTTTCTTTTAACTCTCTTATATCAATGCTTAACTCTTGAGGCGGGTCGAGTTTTTTGAGGCCAAATCGTTTCTTCGGTCCGGGCCTGGCCACCGGTGTGCGGAGCCATTGGTCCTTTTTAGAAAGAATATAATTAAATAATGTGGTTGCAACTTGTGTAAACATGGGTCCAAGTTTCGGCGCACTAGCCTTGTGTATTTTCGCACCCAGACCGACTTCACAGATTTTAAAATTGCCCAGTATTGCATTGAGTGACATGAAAATATCTACACCATACTGCCGGGTAGTTTGAGTCCAATTTTGTTTAAGCCAGTAATCCAATAAAGCAGGTGAAAACCCAAATTCTCCACCAATAGGCTGTCTGATATCTTGATCGAGCAAACCATAAAGCAGCGGATAACAGATGTGATTCGTAATACTTCCATCGAATTGATGCCTTGAATAATAGGGTAAAGCGTAATCGTATCCTCTGAGAATCGGTTCACTTAAGTTTTTTATCCATTCCGGAGTAATCGAAGTAAGGTCTGCATCCACAACCACAATACATTTTAAAGTATTTTTAAACTTACTGGCAAATTGAAAAAGGTTAAAAAAGTTATTACCTTTTCCTGTTACACCTTTTCGAGTTGTAATATAATGTTTTAAGGTTTGAGTTTCAGTTGATAAAAAGGCCCCCATGGTATTGTCTTCGCTATTATTATCAACATTCACAATAACAGATTTCAGGTCATCGAAGTAGTTCATCAACCCCTCATCAACCTGTTTCGTCACAAAAGGTATCGAATCTGCTTCCATATAAGAAGGGATACCTACAATGAATTCAATGTCAGAAAGTGAACGTTTCATAATTGCGACTCCTTTTGACAGACTTGAAGGATAAGGACTTGTTTTCAGATAATCGGAGAATAGGGAAAAAACGTTTGGGTGTCAAGTATTATTGCATCCTGATATGGGGAGAAGGTAATGTGATCAAGTTTGTTAAAAAGCCGGTATTCAGAGTCACCCCGCTCGGAATATATAATGCCTGAGAGGGTTTTAAAGGGCTAGCTCCAGCCTCTTATTTTCACAGGCGCTGTAAAATCCTCCTGGTTCAATTTCCATTCTTCTGTTATTAAGGCATTAACTATATCATTGATTCTCTCCAACTTGATGCACTTTGTAAATTCTTGAAAAAAATTGAACCAGGCCAGGAAAAACGTGTTATAAGGGCGTTTCAGGTTTTTAGCTTCAACGCAAGAAAAGCAATAATACTTAAACGAACTGGAAATGGGATTAAAGCGTAACAAAGAGTTAGGGGCATATATAGCCCTGGGGGTGGCTATCATTTTTTGGGGGTTCTCTTTTGTAGCCACTAAGGTGGCTTTAAGAGGATTTTCCACATTCACCCTCATTTTCGCCCGTTTTGGGCTGGCCGCGGTGCTGTTTTTGATACTTTTAGCATGGCGCGGTTTTCCCCGGTTTACCAGGAAAGATCATGCCAGGGTCCTCCTGACCGCATTTTTTGAACCCGGACTCTACTTCATTTTTGAAACCATTGGCTTGCAGTATACCACAGCACCAAAAGCGGCTTTGATTATCGCCACAATTCCCATAATGGTCCTGGCGCTTGCCTTTTTCCTGCTGGGTGAGCGCACCAGGTTGGCAAGCCTCGCAGGCATCAGCATATCAGTGATCGGCATCGCAATATTGATTATGGGAGGGCCGGAGTTTATTTGGGCTCTGGGCAGCCACCTCTTTGGAGATCTTCTTATCTTCGGAGCAGTGATTTCAGCATCTTTTTATATCATCCTGGCCAGAAGCTTAGGGCAAAAATATTCAGCCTTCGAGATCACCAGTATGCAAACTATTTATGGCGCCCTTTTTTATATACCGGCATTTCTATGGGAGCTGCCAGGTCTGCAGTGGTCAGCCATTCATGGAGCCTCACTCTGGGCGTTAGTCTATTTGACGTTTTTTGCTACCATTGGCGCGTTTCTTTGTTTTAATCACGCTCTGACCAAAGTGCCAGCTCCTCGGGCGGCGGTCTTCATTAACGGCATTCCGGTGGTGACTGCCTTGGCTGCCTGGGTCTGGCTCGGGGAAAGGCTTTCTGTGATGCAGGCCGGCGGCGGCGCTCTGATTTTGTTCGGTGTTTTACTTACTAATCTTACACGCTCTCAGGCCGTGGAGCGTGCGAGATGAGTTCTAGGATTAAAACTTTTAGAAACCCATGTAATTAAAATCAATCGGGTCCTTATCATCTTTTACCTCAGGGGTTTAATCTGCAGTCCCGAAGGATGAACAATCAGTCTTATTTTTATGTTGATATTATACCTGTATTTAGCAGGGAGTATAGTAATTAGGTAAAGGTGAGTTGCCCCCGGTTTCTTTGGACACGAAATTGCATTAACGTGAGAAGAAGTTGTTCAAGGAGGTCGGGTCATGAAAGAGGAGAGGAAAATAATGGGAGAGGTCGTTGGCAT
>JAFDHD010000157.1 GCA_019308995.1 Deltaproteobacteria bacterium
AAATAGATTTGGGAAGCTAAAGAATGAAAATATTTGTATTATTAATAAGTTATGCACTAACACAATGTGCCCTCTTAAACTAATTTGCCAACTCTTTTGGAGAAGAACCAAAAATACTAACTGCAAAATCCTTTTGGCCTGCTTAAATCCTGCTCTTTATAGAGGCCGGACAACGCATTTCAACTCGAAAATGTAAAAAGGCAATCCTCTAAAACCCTACTTCTTACCATCCAGATTGTCAAATATTTTGCCTGAGATAGGGAAAGTTGGAAAACCGGATTCCGGCCAGGTGCCTGCCTCTCAAAAGCCGATCTTTAAAAAAGTATGAAAAGAAGTCAAAAGACAGATGTGTTGATGGTGACCTCTTTGTTGAGGATCGGTTTTTCCGGTGCCTTCTTGGCAGTTTTTCTTGAAGGCGTCGCCTTCAATGACTTCTTCAACCGTCTCCTTTAAGGCCCTGGCAAAGACTTATAATAAAAGGGGGCCTACTATCAGACCCCCTTTGGTTGAAGGTTAACACTTAGGGCGGTCACTATGGAAGACAAATGACCGCGGCGGACCAAAACCGATTTTATGCCTGTATATTGTGTATATATAAACTACATACACCAAATATTGTGTGTGTCAAGAAAAATATCAAAGAATTTAAAAAAATTTAAAAAAATTCAATTGTCCGATTCAAACCTTAGCAGAAGATTGGTCAGGCATTCCTGGCACCTGCTCGGCGTAACTTCCTGCTGACCACACTTGCTTAACTCCTCCCTCCATTGCTTGTCCGTCCGAGGACATTTTTTTAAAAATTCAAGAAAGAGCAGCAGGCGATCAATAGTTTCAGAGTCCACGGCGTGTTCTACGCGGCAGGCATTGGCGTCTGCCTTTTCTGGGTCCAGATAAAGGAAGTGTTCAAAAAAATCCTTAAGCGTCTCATGCCGGCGGATAATCTCAAGGGCTATGGTCTCCCCTTGCTTGGTCAGCGTGACGTAGCTGTAAGGGGCGTGGTTGACAAGGCCTTTCTCAGTCAGGGTTTTCAGGGCGCCGGTCACTGAAGCCCGGGTGACGTCAAGACGCTCGGCGATGTCCCTGGCCCTGGCGACCCTGTTCTGGGTTTGAAGGTGGAAGATAGTTTCCAGGTAGTCTTCCAAGTGAGAGGAGAGGAAGTCATGAGAGCTGGGATTCATGTTATGCATCTCCTTTGGCTTTAACTCCTTATAATTATAGTACAGTTTTTCAAAATTTCAATCAAATAAAAAAGTATTGACAAGTAAATAAAATATGGCTAACCTTACTTTTAAAATAGGGAAGGCTGCCGGTTTTCAGTGGTGCATGAGGACTATGGGGCTTATACAAGGACTTTAGGTGCCTGGGAACGAAGCTATTTTTTTTAAGGAGTAAATTAGGGTTATCTAACTTTTTTAATGTTATAATAATTTTAACGCCTGGAAAAATAATGAATTATAGCCCTGCTAAATCCGACCTTCAAGATCCCAGCGTTCCAATCGTCTTTTATCAATGGATTCAAACAGTTAATCTTGAAGAGATACCATGGGCTGAAAGATTGAATCAAGAGAGGCCGAAACGATGAACCAATCAGATAGGAGCAATCAGATAGTCAGGACAAAGTCTTTATGACTTTTTGTTTAGAGGGAGATATTTTTTTTGGATACCTGTTGAGATTGAATCTCAATAATAATAAGGAGGCCCTATCATGAAGAACTTACAAACATTACGCACACTCAATCCAGGTGAACAGGCCATCATCAAAAAAATTAACATCTCAGGTGAACTCGGAAGACGCATCCGTGACATGGGTTTGGTACCCGGCTCGAGGGTCCAGATCCTGGGGCGGGCTCCGCTCAAGGACCCGGTGGAAGTAAAACTCATGGATTACAACCTGACCCTGCGAAACAATGAAGCTGACTTCATTATGGTTGAGATCAAAGGAGAGCAGCCATGAAAAAAGAAAATTTCGTTATCGCGCTGGCAGGCAACCCCAATTCTGGCAAGACCACGGTCTTTAACGCCATGACCGGGGCCAACCAGCACGTCGGGAACTATCCTGGCGTGACGGTGGAGAAAAAATGGGGAGAGGTCAACCTTGACGGCCAAAAAGTGCAGGTCATTGACCTGCCTGGCACTTACAGCCTGACCGCCTACTCCCCGGAAGAACTGGTCGTTCGCGGCTACATCATCAATGATAACCCCGATGTGGTCATTGACGTGCTCGACGCCTCAAATCTCGAGCGAAACCTTTACCTGGCCATCCAGTTTCTTGAACTGGGCGTTCCCCTGATTATTAACCTGAACATGATTGATTTAGCTGAAAAGCGGGGCTTAACCATTGATATAAACAAGCTTTCCACTCTTTTGGGCGTCCCGGTTGTACCGACCGTGGCCAGGTCCTCCAAGGGAGTCAAAGAGCTTCTCAAAAAGGGCTTGGAGGTGGCCGAGGAGAACAGGTCCTGGTCGCCGATCGAGATATCTTACGGCTCAGACCTCGATCAAAGCATTGAAAAAATCGTCTCCAGCTTTAGCAGCCCGGCTGAGAAATGGGCGCCCATCAGTCCGCGCTGGGTCGCCATCAAGTGCCTGGAAGGCGATCAAGAGGTTTTGAAGCAGGTCAGGAGCGACTCGGACCTGGCTGGCCAGATGTTGCCGGTTTGCCAGCAGGTTGAGAAGCACATTCAGGCCACCATGGATACTGTCCCTGAAGGGGTCTTTGCGGAGCAGCGTTACGGCTATATCTCTGGACTTTCCAAGGAGATCGTCCGGCGCGGCCTGGAAACTAGAATTGACTATACGGACAAAATAGACAAGGTGCTCACCAACCGTTTAATCGGTCCGATTTTTTTACTAGCCTTGTTGTATGTCATGTATCAATTCGTTTTTATTCTCAGCGGAGCGCCGGTCGGCTGGCTGGAGGCGTTTTTCGGATGGCTTGGCGGCGCGGCGGAAAGTCTCATTCCTGAGGGTTTAATCCAGTCCTTGATTGTGAGCGGCGTTATTGATGGTGTTGGTGGTGTTCTGGGATTTGCGCCGCTGATTCTGTTCATGTTTTTCGCCATTGCTATTCTTGAGGACAGTGGGTACATGGCCCGGATGGCCTATCTGTTAGACCGTATCCTCAGGGCCTTTGGCTTGCATGGCAATTCTGTCATGGCCTTGATCGTCAGCGGCGGTATCAGCGGCGGCTGTGCCGTGCCCGGCGTCATGGCCACCAGGACTCTCAAGGACCCCAAGGCCCGTTTGGCCACTATTCTGACGGTTCCCATAACGAACTGCGGGGCCAAGCTTCCGGTTTACGCCATGCTCATCGCGGCTTTTTTCCCGACCAGGGAAGCGAACATTATGTTTGCCTTGACCCTGATTTCATGGGCCATCGTTTTGTTAGCGGCCAGGGTTCTGAGATGGACGGTGTTGAAAGGGGAATCGGCCCCCTTTGTTATGGAATTGCCGCCTTACCGGCTGCCCACCTTCAAGGGGCTTTTAATCCATACCTGGGAGCGGACCTGGATGTATGTCAAGAAGGCCGGGACCGTGATCCTGGCCATCAGCATCGTCATGTGGGCCTTGATGACTTTTCCTGGTCTGCCCGAAGATCAAGCCGTGAAATGGGACGAGCGAATCGAGACCGCAGCGAACGATGAAGCCAGGGCTGAGCTGGAGGCCCGGAAGGCGGAGGCCGAGCTGACCTATTCCGTGGCTGGCCGCATGGGCCGGGGTTTGAGGGCCGTTACCGCGCCTTTAGGTTTTGACTGGCGGACAAACGTGGCCTTGGTGGGCGGATTTGCAGCCAAGGAGGTTGTTGTCGCCACCATGGGCACGGCTTACTCCCTGGGTGAGGTTGATCCGGAAGAATCGGTCAGCCTTTCCGACCGGCTGGCCGGGTCTTCAGGCTGGAGTCCGCTCACGGCCTTCACCCTTATGATCTTTGTAATGGTTTACGCCCCCTGTTTTGTCACTGTTGTCATGATTCGCCGGGAAGCCGGTTCATGGGGTTGGGCCTTATTTGCCATGGCCTACACCACTATCCTGGCCTATGTCCTGGCGCTGGTGGTTTATCAGGGCGGTCTGATTCTCGGGTTCGGTTAGGAAGACAAAAATGTGGCAAAACGTGGTCGTAATCATGATCGTGGGCCTGGCGGTTATCTGGCTGGGCCGCAAGTACCGGCGCAGCATGAGAAAAGAGGAGAACCCGGGCTTAGGTTGTGGCTCTTCCTGCCAGGGTTGCCCCATGGCGTCAACCAGCGGCGGGCAATGTGTAGGACCGCCCGCTGCGCCTGACGGACCAGAGAATAACCAAGTCGAGACGTAACCAAGGTCAGCCCGGCCCCTTTAGCCCTTGACACCTCGAACAACGATTGGCTATTCTATGGGCAAGCAAGGCAAGAAGCCTAGTATTAAGCCCATAGGATATTCAAAATAAAAGGGCAACGAAGGCCTGGCATCGGTTCCGGGGAACTGACGCACGGCCTTTTTTTTATGGCCGTCTCAGATGCCCGCGGATGAGGGATCATTGATTTCATATTCAAAAGAAATAGAAAGGAGAGAAAAGATGAGTTTAAAGGTTTTTAGAAATGCTAACACAAAAAAATCAAGATGGATTGTCCTGGGAATAACGTTATTTTTCGTCATGTTCCTGATGATTGACGTTCAGGCCCATGCCTTTGACAGGGAGGCCGTGAAGAAGGAAATCAAACAAGAGTTAAAAAAGGAATTAAAAGAAGAGGGCGGGCCGTTGGCCGGCCTTAAGCACAACCTCACTTTCAGCGGGGCGGTTGAGGTGGCTTATCAGTATATAGATCACCAGGACCGAACCGACAAGGATAGCGACAGCATCTCGAATTTGGTCGTGGGCAAGGTAGAGCTAGGGATTGAAGCCCTGATCAATGAATGGACCGCCGCCAATGTCGTGCTTCTAGCTGAAGACGTGGGGGTTGGAGGCAATGATAATGTCTTTGTTGACGAAGCTACCATAACCCTGCAAAACGAAAAGAAGTTCCCAATCTATTTTGTTCTTGGCAAACGCGGCCAGCCCTTTGGGCAGTTCTATACCCATACCATCAGCGATCCCATTACCAAAGCCGCCTATGAAGTCGCGGCGACTGGGATGACGGTCGGGCTTGCCCCGGGTTTCTATGACCTTGACCTTTCCCTGACCGTTTACAAGGGAGAATACGTCATGGATCAGGTTTCGGATATCGGAAGCGCTCCCGGCCGCAACGCTGGATACACGGCTGACGATGATGTCAGCTCCTGTATCGTCGCCCTGTCCCTGAGTCCGTTTGAGGGTTTTACACTTGGCATTGCATACGATTCCGAGCCGGGTCATGACAGCCGCAACAACACCCTCAATGCCTTTGCCCAGTTCTCAAGGTTTGGCCTGACCCTGGAGGCCGAATACTTTACCGCGACTAAAAGAGAAACCTTTACCGCGGATGGCAGGAGCTACAATGAGAAGGCCTGGACAGTCGGCGTGGCTTACCAGGTCCTGGAACCGCTGGAGGTGGCCTTGCGTTACGAGAAATTCAACAATGGTCGGCCTGAAGCGACCGGGGACTTTAATTATATTTATGTCATTGGAATAAATTATCAAATTTTAGAAAACGTCTGCCTTATGGCTGAATACCGCAGGCTCCAGGAAAAGGACGGCGGCGACAACACCTACCTGAAAGGCGTGAATGAATTCTGCTTCCAGGTAGCTGCAGAGTGGTAGGCGTCTAGCCTGCTAAGCTTGCGGAAAATTTATAAAAAAGCGACGAGGCCCCTGTGACGCCGGGGCCTCGTTGTTTTTCTTTATAACGGAAGTTCACCTTTTCGGCTGAGGGGTTTTAATGCAATAACTTACTGATCTTAATCATGTTATTTTCTTCGAGCGATATTTTTTCTTGTGACTACACGGG
>JAFDHD010000158.1 GCA_019308995.1 Deltaproteobacteria bacterium
AAATCGACAGATACCGCGGTCTGCCTAAAGCCGATCGCGGATTTTCGGGTTTTTCTTGACCCAACAGAATGGTTGGTTATAATGGAATTCGGCCCATTATCTCCAAGCACTTGTTTGCGAAAAACACACCTGTTTGTTGGTTTTCACACCGGCCTGAAGAATTATTGCAAAAAGCGGTATATGATGAATTTCACCCACATAGGAAAATGGCAAAGGAAATGGGTATCGACACCTATCGGATGGAAAACCGGATATCATACGCACTATTCAGAAGGCCGAATATCGACTGCTACGGAACCGAAATGGTGACCGAGTACATGGATAACAATCAATCATTTAATGAATTTGAACAAACCGTGAAGGCGTTGGGATACGGTGAACGAAAGCTACAAGCCTTTATGGAAATCTTTGATAACGTCTTAGGAGCGGCTCATGAGCCCTTGGTGATGCTTGATTCTGATTTGAAGGTTGTAAAGGCCAATCATTCCTTTTACCGGACCTTCAAGGTTACGCCGGAGGGAACAGAAGGGGTATTAATTTATGATCTTGGCAACGGGCAATGGAATATCCCAAAGCTTAGAGAATTACTTGAAGATATCCTTCCCCACAATTCCACATTCAATGACTTTGAGGTGCAACATGACTTTGAGACCATTGGCCGAAAGATAATGCATCTGAACGCCCGGCGGATACACGGTGAGGCAAAGCAAAGCCAAATGATTCTCCTGGCCATCGAGGATGTGACCGAGCGTGAATATTACAAAAGACATCTTGAGAAACTTGTTGAAAAGCGGACGGCAGAAATCAGGATGGCAAAAGAAGAGGCGGAAAAGAGCAAACAAATTGCCGAATCCGCACTTTTCGAAATAAAGAGGTTAAAGGAGCAACTTGAAGCTGAGAGGGCGTATCTACAGGAAGAAATCAAGCTTGAATACAACCATGAGAACATCATCGGCCAAAGTGACGCAATCAAATACGTATTTTTCAAGGTTGAGCAAATAGCCACTACTGATACCAATGTGCTGGTTCTCGGCGAGACCGGAACCGGAAAAGAGCTGGTCGCCCGGGCCATTCACGGTTTAAGCTTGCGCAAAGAGCGAGCCCTGGTAAAAGTGGATTGCGCTGCATTGCCTTCAAACCTTATTGAAAGCGAACTGTTTGGTCATGAAAGAGGGGCTTTCACCGGCGCCCATTCCAGACATCTGGGACGGTTTGAGGTCGCCGACGGTGCCACCCTTTTTCTTGATGAAATTGGCGAACTGCCGCTGGAATTGCAATCCAAGCTGCTCAGGGTCGTACAGGACGGCGAGTTTGAACGCCTGGGCAGCTCCCGTACGATCAAGGTCGATGTGCGGATTATTGCGGCCACAAATCGCAATCTGGAAGAGGAGGTCCGTAAGGGCCGGTTCCGTGATGACCTCTGGTACCGTTTAAATATTTTCCCTATCACCATGCCGCCGCTCCGCGATCGGTTGGATGACATTCCGCTTCTTGTGGACTTTTACGTCAAAAAGATCTCCAGGCGAATGGGCAAGTCCATTGAGATCATTCCGACGAGAGTTATGAATGCCTTGCAGAACTATCACTGGCCCGGCAATGTCCGGGAATTGGAAAACGTCCTCGAACGTGCGGTGATTAACTCCTCGGGGCCCAAGCTGCGCCTAGTGGATGAACTGAAGACTCGGCAGAATGATATATCCTGTGCGAAAAAAACCCTCGAAGCGGTTGAGCGCGAACATATTTTGCGGATCCTCGAACAAACTCAATGGAAAGTGGGCGGAAAAAACGGGGCGGCCGAGATCCTCGGGCTCAACCGCAGCACGTTGCGGGCTCGGATGCGAAAACTCGGTATCCTCAAGCCATAAAGCCCGGGGATTCTCCTTTTCCATATGATCAATCTTCAAGTCATTCTCAGTTGGATCACACACCCTCTCCAGTCATCACTCCCTTGACCTCAACCAGGCCAGGGCCGTGGCCATATTTGACCATTTGCCATATATGACCACTGTTTCACATCAGCCCGGCCCTCCTCTGCCAACCTTTCGATATTTAACAGTCGTTGACAAATCAATATGTTGAGCCATTCGACACACCGCTTATCCATCTCGGCATGAAACTTGGACTTACCATAAGGCAACGTTTGATATTTTTGGTAGGCCGGCAATGCAAAGGCTTTTAGGAATTTGGGAATATACCGTGACACAAACCATTAAGGGGATTTTCCGGAGAGGAGGCTTTGCGTGATTATGGTAAGAATTAAATTGAAGGCACTCATGGAAAAACGAACCGAGGTGATGCAAACGCTTCACTCGATGATTGAGCCAGCGGAAAGGGAGAAGGGGTGTCTTTGCTATGACGTTTTTTGCGATATTGAAGACGAAACGGTTTTCAATCTGATCGAGGAGTGGGAAACCCGTCAGGACCTGGGGCGTCATATGCGGTCTGAAATATTCAGTGTTTTGCTCGGGACAAAGAGCCTTTTGGCCAGACCGATCGAGATGAAACTCCATACGGTCTCCCGTTCGGAAGGGCTGGAGGTCATCAATGCCCTCAGGGCAAGGGAACCCCGAGATGGCCAGCGACCATTTTAGTGTAACAAAGGAAAGCTTATGAAAACCTTGCTGATCTATCCGGAGTACGCGGCAACTTTCTGGAGTTTCAAATACGCCCTTAAATTCATTCACAAAAGAGCGGCATCGTCACGGCCATGGTGGGTTTGCTGAACGCTCCTCCCGGCACAAGACTTTACGAACGAATGAGAGAGGAAGGCCGGCTGATCGGGTCTATCACCGGAAAGCCATCCAGGCCGAAGGCATTGCGGAAGCTAAGGGCATTCACGAGTGGAAATGATCTTCATATGGGAAAAACGGTCAGGTACTGGCCGGGGCCGATGATCTCGTCCAACTTATTGGTCGCAAGGTCATCGTAGGCAAAATATCACAACATCATTCAAGGAGGTATTATCAATGAAACCGGAAGCTGCAGTGAGAGTTAAGTATGGCGTTTGGGGTCTTGTTGTTGGGGCAGTCCTCACGATGATCATCGGTTTTGCGTGGGGGGGTTGGGCAACCAAGAGCACTACCCAAAAGATTTCCGACGAGGCGGTCTTGGCGACTCAGGCGGCGATCTGCGTCGCCCAATTTATGAATCAACCGAACCATGAGGAAAAACTTAAAGAATTAATGGAGTTAGACTCATGGAAGAGAGCCGAATACATCCAAAAGGGGGGCTGGGATAAAATGCCCGGGCAAAAGGAAAAGCCTGACTATTCTGTTAGCCAAGCATGCGCCAATGGGCTTGAACTTCTTATCAAAAAATGAGTTAGCTGTTAAAGGTAACTCATATCATACGTGGGTTGCCTTTTTCAATAAAGAGTTTCTTGAAAGCAAAAGGGGATGAAATGGGCGACAACAGAACAAGATTCCCTGGTAGCCCGCTAGAGGACGACTATAGGCGGAAATGACTGTGCCAGGATAACCAGTTGCCAGTGAGGTTTGATAATGCCACTGAATGAAAAAAAAGAACCGGGGGAAATCTTGAAAGATAAGCTTCGTTCAATCTTCAGTCCCAAAAACCCACAGAAAAAGAAGGACGCCTTGCCCACTAAGGCACGCTTCAGCATCTGGTATTTCGTGATAGCCTTCCTTTTGTTTTCCTACATGCAGCAATACTATTTTTCTTCAAAGGTGGAGACGATCCCCTACAGCCAATTTAAACAATACATAGCCGAAGACACCTTGAGCAAATTGACCATCGGCCCGGAAAATATCCGCGGAACGCTAAAAGGAAAAGGCGAAAAGCCGGGCCAGGACCAGAAGTTCACCACGGTTCGGGTGAATGATCCCGACCTGGTGAAGGATCTGGATGCCCACAATGTCAGCTACTCAGGACACTATAAGAGTAAACTCCTGAGCAGCATTCTCTCCTGGATGATCCCCATTGGCATTTTTTTCTTGATCTGGCGATACGCCATGAAAAAGATGGGGCCCGGGATGGGGGTCATGTCTTTTGCCAAGAGCAAGGCCAAGATATTTGCGGAAAGTGAGATCAAGGTCACTTTCGCCGATGTGGCCGGGATCGACGAGGCCAAAGAAGAGCTCCAGGAAGTCGTGGAATTTTTGAGCAATCCCGGGAAATTCCAAAAACTGGGCGGGAGAATTCCCAAAGGGGTGCTTCTGGTGGGCCCTCCGGGTACCGGCAAAACCCTCCTGGCCAGGGCTGTGGCCGGTGAGGCAAAGGTCCCTTTCTTCAGCATCAGCGGGTCTGAGTTTGTGGAGATGTTCGTCGGGGTGGGCGCAGCCCGCGTTCGCGATCTTTTTGCGCAGGCCACCGGTCAGGCCCCTTGCATCATCTTCATCGATGAACTGGACGCATTGGGCAAAGCCCGGGGGATGAATATAATGGGTGGACATGATGAACGAGAGCAAACTCTCAATCAGCTCCTGGTGGAGATGGACGGGTTCGAGACTAATAAAGGGGTCATTATCATGGCCGCCACAAACAGGCCGGAAATCCTGGATCCCGCCTTGTTGCGCCCGGGGCGGTTTGATCGGCAGGTCCTGGTGGACCGGCCGGATATCAACGGGCGCGAGGCCATCCTGAATATCCACACAAGGAATATCCTATTAGCTCCCGCTGTCAACCTCCGCATGCTCGCAGGACGTACCCCGGGTTTTGTGGGAGCCGATCTGGCAAACCTCATCAACGAGGCCGCCCTATTGGCCGCCAGGAAAGACAAAAAAGCGGTAGAATCGGCGGATTTCGACGAGGCTATCGATCGGATAGTTGGGGGCCTGCAGAAAAAAAATCGGGTGATGAACGCGCAGGAGAAAGAAATTGTCGCTTTTCATGAGTCAGGACATGCGATTGTGGCAGAGTCTGTCAAGCATGCCGACCCGGTCCATAAAATCTCCATTATTCCCAGGGGGATCGCAGCTCTTGGATATACTCAGCAACAACCAATCGAGGACCGCTATTTAATGACCCGCTCTGAGCTACTGGACCGGCTGGCCGTTCTCTTGGGAGGCAGGGTAGCGGAGGAATTGGTTTTCAATGAAATCTCCACAGGCGCTCAAAACGATTTGCAGCAGGCCACGGACATGGCCCGGTCCATGGTCACGGAATACGGCATGAGCGATCGGCTGGGATTGGTGGCCTATGAGCGCGCTCGTCAGCCAATGTTCCTGCCGGAAAGTTTTGCTCCCGCTAAAACCTACAGTGAAGAGAAAGCCGGTCAAATTGATGAAGAAATCTCCCTTGTAGTCGAGGAAGCCCACCAGAGGGTGCGAGGAATCCTGTCGGCTCACCGGGATGTTTTGGATGACCTGGCCCACCTCGTTTCCCAGAAGGAAGTCGTACAGGGGGAGGAGCTTAGAAAGATGCTGGGTAAAACCCCTGCGGAGTAGCAACACACTCCGTTCTGTTTCCCATACCCATCTTACATCGGAGGATAATAATGGGGTGTATTACCAGATTCTTATCGAAGGCCACTTTCATGCCAACCATTTTATAAAATCCCCCTGCCCCCCTTTAAAAAAGGGGGAAATTCCAAAAGTTCCCCTTTGCTAAAGGGGGATATAGGGGGATTTCTTGAAGTGGTTGGTCCCGGAAAGTGGAACATCTCATCATGAGAGAGGATGATATCCTGGGTATCATAGAAAAGTAGTTGAAGGAGGATATGTATTAATGACTATCAGATGTTAAAACCGAGTGTTTAGGGAAGACTGGTTTTTCAAATCATGGAACAGAATGGAGAACTCGTATGGAACAAGATACGAGATATATCCGCTGGTTTGAAAAGAT
>JAFDHD010000159.1 GCA_019308995.1 Deltaproteobacteria bacterium
TGAGAAGGACCGAGGGAAGGGCCGTGATGATTATCCAGTCCGAGCGGTATGGAACTCGATATTAGCCGGGATAGTTTTTCAGCATGATTCAGTGGAAAGTCTGCGCCGTGAGCTAAATCCGTTACAACGCAAATGGTTCAATTTCGGAAGCCCTTGCTTTTTTTATTGCAATTTTTTTAAATTATGCCTTAATAATTAGGATTGAATCTAAAGAAACACAATGACAGAGGTAGCAGCCTCTATTTATGAGGAGAAGCTTTGTCGCAGATCAAGCATAATAGCTTGACAACATTTTGGTGGAAATAGCTACTTACCCTTAAAGGGCTGCAACCGTTATCAAGGCTAAACACAATCAAAAAAAGTGAGGCAGGTCATGAGCAGAAAATTTTATCAAAAGGTGGCGCTACTGGTATTGGTGCTGGTCTTTGGCCTTTGTTCAACCGCCTGGGCCGCTGACTACTATGTAGATGCCACCAATGGAAACGATGGTTATGACGGATTATCCTGGGGCGTGGCCAAAGCGACCTTCAGCCCCGTCTATTCGGCTGTTGCGGTTAGTACGTTTCCCATTGCCGTGACCGCTGCAAGCGAGATGGCTCTTAGTGCGGCCTTTGACGGGACCAACTACCTGGTGGGTATCCAGGGGGATCCCGCGGCCCATTACAATATCACCGCCCAGTTGGTCTCTCGGAGCGGGTCATTGGTCGGCTCCCGGATATCTATCGGCCGAACCGGGGGAGTGCCCCTGGTGGCCTTTGACGGGACCAATTACCTGATGGTCTGGACGGATGACGCCACCCATCCCAATGACGACATCTACGGCCGGTTTATCAGCCCCTCGGGAACCCTGGTCGGGGCCCCCTTCCCCATCAGCACGGCTGCCGGGAATCAGGAGATTACCGGTATTGCCTTTGACGGGACCAACTATTTGGTGGTCTGGAAGGACGGCCGTTATTCAGCCGGGGAAGACATAGGCCCCTGGTATGTTTACGGCCAACTCGTTTCAAATTCCGGGAGCCTGGTCGGGGGAGAGATCCAGATCAGCAGCGCTCCGGGCAGCAATATGGCCCTGGCCTTTGACGGGACCAACTACCTGGTCGTCTTTAATGAAGACACCAATGACACTGATATCTATGGCCAGTTCATCAGCCCGGCCAGGGACCTGGTCGGCTCAAGCTTTGTAATCGACAGCAACAGCTATCCAAGTGATAACCCCACCAATGTCGTCTTTGACGGAACCAAGTATTTGGTAACATTTCATGATGAGATCAATGGCGAGTGGGACATTTACGGCCGATTTGTGAGCACGTCCGGAAGCGTCGGTTCGAGGCTTCCTATTAGCAACGCGGCAGGGAACCAGCATTTCCCCCAGGTGAGTTTCGACGGTACTGACTACCTGGTAACAATGACCGAAGGCTTTGGAGGATCTTCCTTGACTAGAAAGGGAAGACTTTATGATATCAATTTCAACCCGGTTGGCGATTGGTTCATCATTGCTGAGACGGTGGGGGGCAAGGTTCCTCTCGGACCATTCTTCTTCTTTGACGGCAGCAGGTATTTCGGGGTACTAACCAATGCGGCTTTAGTGTTAGTGGAAGATATGGATACATTTACCGAGGGAGACGTTTATGGGGTATTTCTTGGCTCGGCGAGCACCTATTCAGTGACCCTGCCGCCGGGCACGACCGTGGCCGACTACCGGATTCTGGCCCTGCCTCTCATGCCTGACGAACTCGATCCCGCGACATTGATTGGCAGCCAGATCGGGACTTATGACACGAACCTGGTGCGCATCGCGGCCTATGACTCTGATAACCAGGAATTTGCGGAATATCCCTTCAGCGAGAATATTAGCGATGCTGAGCCTGGCTCTGCGGCCTGGTTCTTATTTCGACACGGCCAGACCCTGACCTTTGAAGGGACCGAGACGCCGGTGGTTGAAGGCCCCATGGGTGAAAGCGGGTACTTCATGGAGCTCGCTCCAGGCTGGAACCTCATCGGCAACCCCTTCAATTTTGAAATCAGCGTGGAATCAATCCTGATCAAGCAGGGTTCGACCGTGGTTTACCTGACCCATGGAAACAACCAGATTACCCAGTCGGTCTTCTGGGTCTGGTCAAACGGCGATTACGTGCCAGCCTTAACCCTGCCAGCAGGGACAGGCGGCTGGCTGCTCAATCTGACTCCGTACCCCGGCCAGGTCTTTTTTACGGCCCTGCCAGTGACGCGTTCCACGACCCGCCAGACCCGGGTTGAACAGGACGGCCTTGAAAAGCCGCCTGCGCCGCCGCGTAGTTTCAGTTCATCATTCAGTCCCTCGGCGGACAGCGGCAGTGGAGGCTGCTTCATTTCAACCATCGCGGACAAATAGCCGCTCGCGGCTGACATCAAAGGCAGGGCTGGAAACGTGCCCTGCCTTTTTTATATGTAAAAAGCAATTGCCAAAAAAATGTTCCGATGTAGATTCCGAAACCAGGAAGCCAAAAGGAACATCCATGATAATTGCTATAATAACACTTTGTATTAATTCTGTGGGGCAGGCTTTCCAGCCGGCCGCCTATCAATGTCAGGGAGCCTCGCTTCGCAAGCCACCCTGACCTACAATCAGGTGAACTTATGGCTCCACGTCAACGACCAGACCGGGCAGCTTGTCCTCATAGACGATCTTGAGAAAAGGACGGCTGAAGAAATAATCGTCGAGCTGGTAGCGGCGCGTTTTCCCCCGGGTGTCAGGCCGACCGTCAAACGCCTCATGCGCGTAGCGGTAGGAAAGATAAAGCTGATACCGGCCCGGCCTCTGGGGCGTCCAGTACACATATGAACGCCGCAGCACCGGGGTTGGCAGCGGCAGGTACAAATCGTCGCTTTTACCCTCTGCCCGGCTGCTGCCCGCGCCCTTTCTTTTTCCCATTTCCACGGGCACAGTCTCTCTTTCCCCGGTTTGAATATGCACCATGACCAGCGCGATTTTGTCCATATGAACCAGCTTTGAAGACCAGATTCCGATCTTATGAAAGTCAAGGCTGATTTTCTGAGCTCGGCCGACCCTGGCTTTTCCGCGCGTCACAAGGTCGGCGTCCACGCGCCTGTAGCCTGCCTTGGAAAAAGACCGCAAATGGCACAGCTTCTCGCCCGGCCTCAGTGTCTCAAGCCTTTTTTCATCCTGCAAGATGCTGCCTTGGAGTTTGACTGCGGCCGGTGGTCTTCCGGCGGCCTTAAACCGGCAGGCGCGGTTGCGCTCAATGACCGCGGCCTGTGTGCGAGGGTCAGGGCAGGCCACAAGCACTCCGTATATGTCCAGGGACGGCACAATGACCTGACCATTTTCCGCTTTCAGGACCTGCTCGCCGCCCGAAGGCGAAATCCACGCCAGAAAACTAGCGTGAAGGTCGTCTGACAGCCGCAGCTTGAGGTTCTCCACCGGTTGTCCGGTATAGTTAACCAGATGGATTCCTGTCAGGCCTTGCTCCGGTTGCTTGAGGATATTGAGGAGGATATCGGCCCTGGCGGGCTGAACGATCTGGCAGCCGTTAAGGAGGCCGAGTTTTTCAAGCGCCTGGTCCATCTGCTGCGGCGTGATCAGCTGCGCCGCTATATTGAGCAGGCGGCCCTGGCCCATTGGTTTCTGGCCGTTGGTCCACGGAGCCAGCCCGGCCAGGCTCGCGGCCAGATACCGGCCCTTTTCGTCAGTGTTGTCCCCGATTAAAAGCAGGCGGCCTCCTTGCCAAAGGTAATCCTTAAGGCCGTTAATATCGCGTCTAGTGAACTGAAAGCCCGGCAGAATGACCAGGTCGAAGCCGCGCAGCACGCGTTGCGAAAGATGCCGCTCCGTAATGATTTCCAGCGCTCGCCCGGCGCGCCATATCAGGCCGCACAGGCGGCTGATGGCGGCGATCTCGCTGTGATGGAGCCCGTCTTCGAGGTGATAGAGCAGGGCCGTGCGCGCCCCGGGCCTGGCGTTGTGATAAAGGTCCATGTTGGTGACGTGGAACCGGCGAAACCCGGGCGGTTCGTTCGTCACGACGCCCAGGCAGGCCAGGGCCTCGGCGGCCTGGATTCGGCCTGGCCTGAGCTTGAAAAGCCCGGCGGGCTTGCCATTCGAGGCCGCCAGGGCCAGTTTGAAGCCCGGGGCATACTTATTGGTATATACGGGCCGGCCTTCACACGGACCGAGCAGGTCGAGCGTTGGCCAGGCAAAGAGGTAGTAATCCCAGGAGGCGTTGGACCAGATGAACTTGAAGTTGCCTCCGACGAAGACATGCCTTTTTTTCAAACGAGGGGCGATTTCGCGCTGGAGGTATTTATACTGCCAGGCGTAGTAACCGGCGTAGGCGTCGGCCCAGGTTTTTTCCCACCAGCGCTGTATGGAGCGGTCCTTTTCGAGCATCCAGAGCGTGGGCGGATCGCCGTACCACATCTCGTAACGGCCTTGAAAAAGCCTGTCCTTGTTGTCCGGGCTGGCATGCTTCTTTTGGAACCTCGGACTCGTCTGCCATTGTTCGTCATACCACTCATTAAACCGCTGGCGCAGACGCCGGTCGAAGGTCTTTTCAAATTCACGGGCGACATACCGGACGCTGTAAGGATCATAGCTCACGGCTGCATTGCCAGGGTTGTCCCAGAATACACCGGCTACCTCTCCGCCGCACGCCAGATCAACGGGCCGATCAAAAACCTGTTCGCCGAGGAGGGTTTCACGGAGATAGGCCTGGCGCATCTGGATGCTGGCCGGATGCATGTAGCTCAGGTCCCGGCGCTGGGCCAAGGGGCTGCCTTGGTATTCGATGATCGGCTGACCGTCCCGTAAAATCTTGGTGGCGGCCAGGCTGGGCGCGTACTTTTCATACCACCGCATGTTGGCGTTGTACACGTGCCCGCTGACCCACCCGCCGGGGCGAAGCCGGGCCATGAGCTGCGTGTAATCCCGTCCAAAGAAAAATTGGCCTTCCAGCCGGATTACGAGCGGCAGGTCAAGCTCTTTGAGTCGGCCGGTCAGGTCCGGGGTGATGCGCTTGATAGCGCCGATATGAATAATCCCCGCACCAGAATCCTTCAGGGCTTGAATATCGTGGAGCTCCGTTCGCGAAGGGGAGATGTAGACGATACGGCCGCGCTGACCCCAGAGAGGCAGGTCGTTAAAATCCTGCCAGAGCTCCTGATGCAGGGTCCACGAGGGCTTGCGGCAGAAGGGATAGTCCTGCCAGCCGGAAATCCCGGGGCTGGTCCAGACCGGGAGCGGCCTGGTCGCCGGCCAGGCGTCTTCCAGCATACTGAACCAGAGAATGCACAAAAGGCCCGCAAAAGCGATAAACAACCGCAGAATTTTATCCAGACGCGTCATTTGATTATTCCCTCTTTCGTATGGATCACACTGATTATACGGCAATGGCCCCTAACTGCAAGCGGCAGGCTATCCCGGCCGACCCCGGGCCTGATTACAAGCCGCCAGAGGTTAATGTCACGCCATAATCTTTGAAACACCGGCAATATCAATTCAATCTTAACGCTTCAGAGGTTTTAAATAAAAAAAACTTGACAGACTTTCACAAAATTGCATATATTGATTAAAATGATCAAACTAAACTGATAACGTCCTGACCGTAAAGGTCAAGAACAAAGTTATTATACCGAATAATACAGGCCGAAAAAAAGA
>JAFDHD010000160.1 GCA_019308995.1 Deltaproteobacteria bacterium
AAATCTAAGTGTTTAATAATAAGCAAATCACCTTTATGAACGTAACTTGTTTAAATGATGCAAAAAATCTATCGACCAGATCAAATTATCATCAACTAATATGGAGAAGACCCAAAAAGTCAAACTTTTTTAATCCTGCTGCCTAGCTTTTTGATGAGGCCCCGCATCGGCAGGTCCTGTTCAGGGCCGCTTCAAACCCCTTTACATGTTGTTATAATTTGAAAAGCGGTTTGAGACTGTGCTTCCGGTGTGGAACCGTCATTTTATGAAGAAAAATCCGGCCTGAATGGGGGGAAAAGAATATGTCGTTGAAAAACCAAGGTGAAATCCAGCGTAAGGTCTTGATTGCCATGGACGGTTCGCGGTCCGCCCCGCACGCCGTGGATTACACGGCAAATATGAGCCGTCTCATCCCGGACTTGCACATTGTTTTGCTTCACGTTCTGCTATCTATTCAACTATAAAACCACTCAAAAATATTTTTATTGATTGATTCAAATCCTGTTCAGAATAAACTTACAATTTCAATATACGCTTGGCGTTCTCGCTTAAGATCGCCTTTTTTTCATCCTCTGTAAACTTCAGGCTCAAAAACCGTTTCAGGTCCTGGCCGGGATGAAACCAGGGGAAGTCTGAGCTGAACATGACCCGGTCCACGCCGATCTTCCTGATCAGGTCCACGGCTTCATCATCAGTTAAGGGCCTATCCCCTTCAGCCCCGTGAATTGCGGCCGAGGTGTCGAAATAAAGATTCGAAAATCTTTTGGAGAGCTCAAGGGTTTCGTCCCAGTAGTTCAGGCCCAGGTGCGCTATGACAAGGGTCAGTTCTGGAAAATCTTCCAGGACCCTGGTGAAGTTTTTAGGCCGGGTGTATTCCTTATCCGTGGCAAAGAGGCCGCCGTGAGAGATGATGGGCAGCCCTAATCGCTGAGCCGTCTCGTAAACCGGCCAGAGTATGGGATCGTCGGGAAAGTAGCAGCCTTCAGCCGGGTGGAGCTTCAGTCCCTTTGCGCCAAAATTTTTAGCCTTATCCTCGATTTCCGCGGTCATGTCTTCCGGCTTCATGAGCGGGTCCACTGAAGGAAAAGGCACGAGCTTCGGGTTCTCCCGGGCCATAAGGCAGGTCCATTCGTTGCGGCGCTGAATCCGGCCGGTGATTTTTTCAATGATTTCCTCTCTGGCCGAACCCTTTTCTTCCGGCGCAGATTTGGCCATGGCGGCGTCATACATGCTTTTGGCCGGAGTCATATTCACCTGAACCGCCAGGTCAATGCCGGCTTGATCCATGATCTTGAGAAGTTCATCCGGCGTGCCAAAGCATCCGGCCCGGCCCCCGCCGGCCTGAGCCTGTAGGCCGATCTCCGGCGTTTTATAGGTGTGCACGTGCGCGTCAATGATATGGTAATCGCTCATGTCTTTTTCTCCGCAAAAACTTTCAACAAAGTTGAGCCAGTTTTATTGGGAGACAGAAAAACTTTACTTAAGCGGGCTGGCGGATTGTGAACTGACCACCTCCACCGAATACCCGGCCAGCTTATCGGGGGTGTTGTTGAAAACGATCATGAACTCGACGCTCTTGCCTGGTTCGATGTTCAGGTTTGCGCCCTTTTCGCCGGTTCTTCGCATCAGGCGTTTATTGATTTCTTCCATGGACAGCACGCGCAGTTCATCGTCGCTCAGGACGTTTCCGCAGTAAATCACTCTTTGCCTCAGGACGTTTTCCTGCTCGTCATTGAGAGTGCCTTTGAGTTTTATATAGCTCCGGGAGGCGGGGTTTGCATTCTCAGCCAGCCCGGTAATGACCAGGAGCGGCCCTTCCTTCTCGTTCTGTCTCCAGAAATGCTTGGTCTTTTTCTGATCCAGCGTGATGTTTTTGTTGCCCAGGATATCTTTCTCAGGCTTGGCCGGTTTCTGACCGCTAAAGTACCAGGCCCCGGCTAAAGCTGCCGTTACAGCCAGGAGGGCAATGAGGATCCAGAGGAAGGCCCGGCTTCTCCTTGCCGGTCCGGCCGCCACGATGGTCGGACTTACTTCCTCCTCTTCGATTTGCTCCTCGATCGGGGAAATCTCCTCTTCGAGGCCTTCCAGGACATCGTGTTCGAGCACTGTTTCGGAGATAATCTCGTCAAATTCCTCTTCAGGGGTAAGGCTGGGGCCTTCTTCAACCTCCTCCTCGTCCTCCTCAAATTCCTCTTCTTCCCCCTCGCCCGGAAATTTCAATTCATCAATCTGTTCATCGTCTGGAACTTCCGGCTCAGCTTCCTCGCCCTCCTCCTCCAGGGCTTCATCAATGGAAACCTCTTTCTCGGGTTCAGCCGCTTCATCCTCAAGGACTTCAGGTTCCGCCTCAAGTTCCTCCAGGCCGAGGTCTTCCTCCAGAGTGGCCAGCTCATCCTCAAAGGAAGGCGCCTCCTCCTTGTGCGGGGGTTCGGCTGCCGCGGCTTCCTCCTCGACCTCCAGGCCTTCCTCGGGCGGCGCCTCTTCCGGTTCAGCCGCCGGGGCCAGAGGCTCTTCTGGCAGAGGGAATGGCTCTTCCGGAGGCTCTTTGTAAATTAAGAAGACGTTCCTGCACCTGGAGCATCTGACCCTGGAGCCTTCGTCTTTGATGCGATCCGGGTCAACATTGAATTTCGTTTTGCAGTTCTCGCACTGAACGATCATGGCCCTGTCCCTTCGGGGATTTCAGTCAAGGATGAGATGATAGATATCCCGGAAATATCTGTATTTTTCGTTATAATCAAGCCCGTACCCGACCAGGAACCCCTGGTCCACCTGGAAGCCGGTGAAGTCTATTTCCACGGGAACGCTACGGCGCTCCTTTTTATCCAGCAGCACGCAGACCCTGATCGAGGCCGGTTTTTTTTCAGCCAGATGTTTTTTGAGGAAGTCCAGGGTCAATCCGCCATCCGCGATGTCGTCCACGATGAGCACGTGTTTGCCTTCAAGGTCCTGTTCCACGTCCTTTTTCATCTCGACCTGACCCGAGGAGACACTGCCTGAGCCGTAGCTTGCCAGGCGGACAAAATCCACTTTCAGAGGTATGGTCATCTCCTTGACCAGGTCGGATAGAAACATAAACACCCCGTTGAGCACGCCGACCAGGACCACCTCCTGGCCTTCATAGGTCCGGGAGAGTTCCCGGGCCAGTTCTTTGACCCTGGCTTCGATTTGAGATTGAGAGATGACGAGCTTTTTTTCAGGTTCGCTCACCTGGGCTCCATCTTTACTGCTGACGTATTTACTGCTTGATGTTTTTAAAGTAACGTTTTTTCAAATAATAGTCAATAATTTTGCCTTCAATTCGGCGCACGGATTTGAAGCTAACGGGGAAGGAACATCATCATGGCCGCCTTACGGCGCGGGCTTAGCCACGAGCCGGAGCACCTTTTCCCACAACTCGGAGGCAACCCCTTCCGGGGCCGGGCCTCTGGCCAGCAGGGCGGTTTGCAGGGTCATGTCGTCCAGTTTGAGCAGCTCCTTAAGGGCGGTCAATTCATCGTCCGTAAAGGAAGGCCGGGCGGCCTGAACCAGCCTGTCCAGCATGAGTTCCAGCTCGAGGGTGGCGCGGCGGGAGGCCTGGAACTCAATCCGCCGCATCAGTTCTTTCCTGTCCATGCCTTTATCGCACCGGTCCTCCTGAGGTCGCGTCTAAAACGGAAGGCGCAGCCCCGGGACCTTCCGGCTCCTGAAGTCTAAAATCTGGCTGAGACCAGGGCTTTTTTAAGGCCGCCGATGGCCCTGGTCGGGTTCAGGCCCTTGGGACAGGCTTCGATGCAGTTCAGGATGGTATGGCAGCGCCAGACGCCGTGACGGTCGTTGAGCAGCTGGAGCCGTTCGTCAGCGCCCACATCTCGGCTGTCCACAATGAAACGCCAGACGTTCAGCAGGGCGGCCGGACCCAGATATTCCGGGTCCGCCCAGTACGACGGGCAGGAGGAGGAGCAGCAGGCGCAGAGAATGCACTCATACAGCCCGTCCAGCTTGCGGCGATCTTCAGGACTCTGAAGCAGCTCATGATCGGGCAGCGGAGTCTTGGGGATGAAAAAGGGCCTGCACACGAAATACCTGTCCATAAAGTCGTCCAGGTCCACCACCAGGTCCTTGATCAGCGGCAGAGAAGGCAGGGGCTGAATCACCACCGGTGTCTTGAGGTCCTCGATATGCGTCATGCAGCCAAGCCGGTTCACACCGTTAATATTCAGCCCGTCCGAACCGCAGACTCCTTCGCGGCAGGAGCGGCGAAAGGTCAGGGTGCCGTCCTGTTCCCACCGGATCTGGTTCAGACCGTCAAGGATCATCATGCCGGGCCGCCGGATCTCAACCTCGTAATCCTTATAATAAGGCTCCCGGTCGTTTTCGGAATCGTAGCGAAAGACGGTGAAGGTGACCTTGTCCATCTCAGTAAACCCTTTCCTTGGGCTCGAAGGGCGGGACGCTCAGGGGCTTAAGCCGGACCGGCTTGTAATCCAGGCGGACGCCGCCATCCGCGGAGAGGTAAGCCAGGGTGTGTTTGAGCCAGTTCTCATCATCCCGCTCCGGACAGTCATCCCGAAAATGAGCCCCCCGGCTCTCTGTCCGCGCCAGGGCCGCCTCGACCACGGCCTGAGATATGTCCAGCATATGGCCTAATTCCAGGGCCTCGACCAGGTCCAGGTTGTAGGTTGAACTATGGTCGTCCAGGCCGATACTGCTAAAGCGGTCTTGGAGCTCCTTAAGCTTTTCTTTTTGTCTGGTGAGGCTCTCCGCGGTGCGAAAGACCCCGCAGTTTTCATCCATTGACAGCCGGAGGTCCTCCATGATGACCCCCAGGCGCTCGGAACCCCCTGAACTTAACAGCCGCTCCACCTCGGCCCGGCCTCGAGCCCCGGCCGATTCAGCCAGGGGAATGAAATCAGGAAGGCGGTTGGCATACTCGACCATGCGCGCCCCGCCGACCTTGCCAAAGACAATGATATCCAGCAGGGAGTTGGCCCCGAGGCGGTTGGCGCCGTGCACACTGGCGCAGGCCGCTTCACCGGCGGCGTAGAAGCCGGGCACCGGGTCTTCAGGGGTTTCCATGGAACCGAGCACAACCTCGGCGAAGAGGTTGGTGGGGATGCCGCCCATGGTGTAGTGGCAGGTGGGCCGAACCGGTACGGGTTCCCGGATGCAGTCCACACCGGCAAAGGTTTCCGTCAGCTCCATGACGCCAGGCAGCCGCTCCCGGATAATGTCCTCGCCGATATGATCCATTTTGAGCAGGACATGATCCTTCTTCGGCCCCACGCCCCGCCCTTCGCGAATCTCCTGGATAATGCCTCGCGACACGATATCCCGCGAAGCCAGGTCCTTGATGGTCGGAGCGTACTTGCCCATAAAGCGTTCATCTTCCGCATTGATGAGAAAACCACCTTCGCCGCGAATCCCTTCGGTGATCAGGTTCCCCGGCCCGTAGATACCGGTGGGATGGAACTGGACGAACTCCACATCCTCGACCGGGAACCCTGCGCGCATGGTCAGGGCCAGACCGTCGCCGGTGTTGATGTGAGCGTTGGAAGTGGTCCAGTAGATGCGGGAATACCCTCCGGTGGCCAGAAGCACCGCCTTGGCCTGAAAAATATGAAATGCGCCGCGCACGATGTCCCGGGCCA
>JAFDHD010000161.1 GCA_019308995.1 Deltaproteobacteria bacterium
CAGGTTGCGCAATATCTTCATAAATCCCTTTTTTTACGTAACCGTGGAAATTTTAAATTTTCGGATCCTTGGGCGGTTCGATTAAATTATGTTTAACCGGATTGTAGCCAATTGTTGGGTTTCGCTCCGCTCTACCCAACCTACAAAACTGTATTGAATATTATTATGCTCCTTTTGATTAAAAAGTAAAGAGAGAAAAATATCAGGTGAATCCTGTAATTAATCAGGATGAGTTACCCCCGGTTTCTTTGGACACGAAATTGCATTAACGTGAGAAGAAGTTGTTCAAGGAGGTCGGGTCATGAAAGAGGAGAGGAAAATAATGGGAGAGGTCGTCCCACAGATAAAAATTCCTGGTTAAGGGGGACGCCCTTTACTAAATGGACAAAATAGGCGTGATGTTCGCTGAATTGCGAATTACGAATTGTACCCGAATTGTACTAGGAAACGCTCAAGTATTGCAGACCTTCTTCCAGAATGGACAGCCCTCTCTCGAGCTGCTCATCGCTGATGACCAGAGGCATGAGCGTGCGGATGACGTTGCTGAAACTGCCGCACGAAAGCAGGACCAGGCCCTTTTCATAACAAAGCTCGATCAACTTCTGGGTTTCTTCCCGGGCCGGTTCTTTTGTCTGGCGGTCTCGAACCAGTTCCAGGCCCAGCATTGGCCCTTTGCCTCGGACGTCCCCGACGATCTCGTATTTTTCCTGGAAAGACTCGAACCGAGGCAGGAGTTTTTCCCCGAGGCTTTGCGCCTGCTGCATAAGGTTGTCTTCAAGCAGAATCTCCAGGACGGCCAGGGCGGCCTGGCAGCACACAGGGTTGCCGCTGTATGTTCCGCCCAGGCCTCCGACGTGAGGCTTGTTCATCATCTCGGCGCGGCCGATAACGGCGCTCAAAGGCATGCCTCCGGCCAGGCTCTTGGCCAGGGTAATGATATCCGGCTCGATACCCCAGTGTTCAATAGCGAAAAGCCTTCCGGTGCGGCCCATGCCCGACTGCACCTCGTCAATAATGAGGGCGATACCGTACTTTTCACAGATCTTCTGAATCTTCGAAAAATACTCAGGCGGCGGTGTAACAAAACCGCCTTCCCCCTGGATGGGCTCGGCAATAACGGCCGCGGTTGATTCAGGGGCCACGTATCCGATAAAAAATTCTTCAAGGTAATCCGCGCAGGCCACGTCACACCCGGGATACTTAAGACCAAAAGGACAGCGATAGCAGTAGGCAAAAGGCATGCGGTAAATCTCAGGCGCGAACGGCCCAAACCCGAACTTGTAAGGCATGATCTTGCTGGTCAGGCTCATGCCCAGAAGCGTGCGGCCGTGAAACCCGTTTTCAAAACAGATAACAGCCGGCCGCTGAGTGGCATAACGCGCCACCTTGACCGCGTTCTCCACCGCTTCTGCGCCACTGTTGGCGAACATGGTCATCTTGGGAAAGTCTCCGGGCGCGAGTTTATTGAGCCTGGCTGCCAGTTCCACGTACGAGTCGTACATGGCGACGTGGAAACAGGTATGGATATATTTTTCAGCCTGGTCTTTAATGGCGGCCACGACTTTGGGGTGACAGTGCCCGACGTTGTTGACGCCGATGCCGCCGCTGAAATCAATGAGTTCGCGGCCGTCCTTGTCAATCATCACGGCCCCGCGGGCCTCTCTGATAAACGCGGGCGTTATGTTGAACGGGCCCTGGGGAATATGTTCATTTCGCAGTTGAATGAGTTCTTCGGTTTGGTCTGGCATCTGTTCCTCTCCTTGTAATACGCTGACATTTGACTGTTGATTTTCTCCCTTAAAACTCTTTTAAGAGACACCCCGACAGCCTGACCCTCTTACTTCTTCTGGTATTTTTTTTGATACAAATCCTGGTCGTACGGCGCTCTTCTTCCAGGACAATCCTCTCTGGAGCACAACTGGCAGCTTACAAAGGTGACTTCCGTGGGGAAGAGTATTCCAGAGACTGAATGAACCGGAATCATCATCAGGCTTTCAATTAGCTGCACCCCGATAGATTTCTTTGTGTCCCCCACGATTTTGAAAAGCGCCTTCTGCTCCTCGAGGGGCCAGTCTTCCAGAGACCCGGGAGTCATGATGGAAGTTTTGCCAAGAGAAAACTGATCCTTTATGTGCCTGGTCAGGGCTTCCATGGCCGAATACAGCGCCCTTTCTTTTATTCTTTCAGCCCAGAAACGATGCAGCATGTCTTCCTTGGCCCGGGCCCAGTCCTCTATTTCCATGCCGCAGGTAGCCACGAAGGGAAAGACCCGATAGGCGTTCTCCAGGTTGACCCTGAGGATACGGCTCTTAAACGAAACGCCTTCGAGAACCACATGGTCGTCATCCTTAAACTCGGTAAAGGCTATCCTGTACACTGCCTTGGGCCTGGCGATTGCCTCGGCTTCATGAACCAGACCTCTGAGATCGTCTGCGTGCCTGCTTTCCGGTTTGACGCGAACCTTTCTCATGAGCAAATCTGTCTTGACCTCAAAAGACAGGCTGTCCAGTATGATTGGCTCCATGATTTCTTTCTCTCGATTATAAATTTTGATTCTGATAAGCCGGCGTTTCTCGAAAAAATTAAGGCTTTGGGTAATCAAGGCTTTTTACAAATTTCTCCTGAAAGGCAGGGTCTGCGGCCAGATCCTTCACCTGCGTGTCCTGGACCACCTCCTTGGCTTTCTTTAGAAAACCCGGATCAAAAAGCGTCAGGACCGCTCCTTCCCCGGCCGCGTTTCCCACCGCCTGAAGATCGTCGTCAGCCAGCCGGGGGAACATGCCGATGGTCATGGCGTCCTCTTTGTTCAAAAAGTTTCCAAACCCTCCCGCCACCAGGAGCTGTTTCGGACGATCCAGCCGCATTTCGCGGCAGAGCAGCTCAATGCCCGTAATCAGCGCGCCTTTGGCTAACTGGACGGCGCGCACGTCTTTTTGCGTCAGCGTAATCGGGCGCTTCATTTCTGATTCTTCACCTTTAACCAGGATAAACTCCTGGACACCGTCTTCTCCTCTGCAGAGATTGGGAAGCTCAATTTCGGGGTTGAAGCGCCCGCTTTGCACGAGGATTCCAGCGCGCAGGAGTTCAGCCACCGCGCTCACCACGCCCGAGCCGCAGATTCCAGCGGCCTTTTTCAATGCGGCTGGATTATTTTGAATGAGATGGCAGGTGACGCCGCCGCTGCCCGGATCAATCCTGACCGCGTCAATGGCCCCTGAAACGGCGGGCATGCCGTGACGTATGGTTGCGCCTTCAAAGGCCGGTCCGGTGGCGCAGGACGTCCCGAGCAGCCCTTGTGCTGCGCGCAGCATCACTTCGCCGTTTGTCCCTACGTCAATAAGCATGGCGCCTGGTTCAGCCTGCCTGATATCGGTGGCCAGGGCCGCGCCCAGGATGTCAGCGCCCAGAAAACCTGAAATGAGCGGCAGGGTCAAGACGCTTATGGAGTCATGAAAACGAAAATTTACAGCATCAGCCTTTAAGGTCCTTTCTTGGACGAACCTGGGCCGATATGGAAAAACTCCCAGCGATGTCGGATCTTCAGCCAGGAAAAGATGGATCATGGTCGAATTCCCCACCACGACCATTTTTTTAATATACTCCTCAGGAATACGGCGCGATTTCAAAAGAGAAGCCGCGCCCCACTCGATGGCCCTGACCGCCATTCTCTGAAGCCGGTGCAAAAGAGCGCCGTCCTGAACCACGGCGTTGATGCGGCTGATAACGTCTTCCCCAAAAAAACTCTGAGGGTTTTTGACTGAGACCGTGGCCGTGACGCTGTTGGCGGCCAGATCACAGAGATATATGGCAATGGTCGTGGTTCCAAGGTCCACGGCCAGGCCGTACTCCCCGGACCGGCCTGGAGTCCGCCTCGACGCAGAATAATCAGGCTGAAGCATCTTCGATAACGGCGGCTTTTGAACCACCTCGGGGCTCAAGAGGGCCTGTTTTGGAATCTCAATCGAAAGATCGCCGCAAACTTCCACCCGGCAGGCCAGACGATGGCCGGCCTTAAGAGAGGATACTCCGACAAGCTTTTGTTCAGCCGTGGAGGGCGGCTGGGCTTCAAGGAAGTCTGAATCAAGGATTTTGACAACGCACTTGCCACAGGCGCCCTTACCGCCGCAGTCAGAACGAAGGAAAATTCCATTCTCCGCCAGGGCTTCCAAGAGACTTTGGCCTGCCGCGGCCTCGAGGCTCTCGCCTTGAGGCGTTATATGGATCGTATATCTTTGCACATTCATGCTTGTATTTATTTTCTTCTTTCCAGATTAATCTTCAAAAAAACTCCTAGGATTTCAGGTTTGAAACAAAACGATTTCAGGCCTGAAGCTCACCGGCGCGAAAGGCCTTGAGGTATCTGCGGCAGTAGTCATCCTGCCCCAGGAGCACTTCCGTTGATCTGAGAACCGTCATGAGCCTCTGATCCAGGGGGTCCACAATGGCTGAGTCCAGTCCGGCCGCCATCATCAGGCTCAGGAAAGTCCGGTTGAGCGCTTTCCTTTGAGGCATGCCAAAGGATACATTCGAAAGCCCGCAGATGGTGTGCACTCCGGGCAGGTCGGTCATGATTTTCCTGACCGCCTCTGTGACCATCATCGCGTTTGAGGTATCCGTACTCACCGGCTGAACCAGGGGGTCCACATAGATAAATTCGCGCATGATACCCGCGCCTTCAAGTCCTTGCACCAGCTTTTTGGCCCTCTCCACAACCTTTGGCGCAGTTTTGGGCATGCCGGTATCTTCCATGCACAGGGCCAGGACGCTGCACTCTTTACCTTTGAGAAAAGGAAGCATGGTGTCGTACCGGTTCTTTTCCAGACTGATGGAGTTGATCATGGGGGGCTTTTCCACCAGGCCATAGGCCATTTCCAGGACCTTGGGGTCCGGGCTGTCGAGGCAGAGCGGAATGGCGACCGCCTCCTGAATGACCTGGACAAGCCATTCTATGTCCTCCATCTCATGGCCGAGCCGGGCCCCGGCGTTCACGTCAATGTAATGGGCGCCGGCGGCCTGCTGTTTTTTCACGTCCTCCTGAATATAGGCCGTATCCCTGGCGGCGACCGCTTCCTCTACCTTGTGCCGCGACGTATTAATCCGTTCACCTACGACTGTAAACATATTTGTGTACTTTTCTTCCTTTCCTTAAGGAGATGGATTAATTTCTCAGCGCTTGTTCAAATTCGGTTATCATCTCACCTTCCTGATAAAATTTGTGCCTGGCCTGGCCTGTGCCTCAATTCAGCACCATAAGCCCTGTCAATAGTTTCAGTCAAGGATTATCAAGTAATATCTGGTAAAGAGAACTTGAAGTATATGCCTGATCGTATGAGCAGGAAGACAAAATGTAGCGACTGTTTTGAAGATCAAGATAAATTAGGCTCCCACATTTGATTTTTTTTCATGATGGTGTTAAGGATCACAATTAATTTACGCATGGCAGCCACCACGGCTGTCATCTTGGATTTTCCTTTTTCCAGTAGTTTAAGATAGTACTGGCGAATTACGGGATTATGCTGGATGGCTACCCCAATGTGGGCATATACATTTTAGTTCGTACTTGACGCCGCCCACCGCCTGTCATCCTCTTTCCCTTAAACATACCGCTATCGCGATTCATTGGTGCTACTCCGACTAAAGCAGCAATTTCCTTTTTGTTTATCAGCCCTAACTCCGGCAGCTCGACTACAAGCATGTGAGCCGAGATATCTCCGATACCCGGTACGGATTTAAGGATAGCCACCTTTTGCTTCAATTCAGGCTGTTGATCAATATGATCTTTGATATGTTGATCAACCCGTTCAATCTCTTTTTCTAACGCCCTGAGGATAGCCCTAAGGCTTCGCGCTACCTCTTTTCCAAGCACATGCTCCATCCGATTGGTCTCGGCGACACGCATCTTAATCAATTGATCTCGACGGGCAGCCAGAGCTTTTAAAATACGCTGGTTTTCGTTAATCACTTTACGTGGAGGCGGTTGTAACGTGGCCCCGAAATACGCTATGTTTCTGGCATCCAGCTTGTCTGTTTTAGCCATCTGGCCTTGCGCCTTGGCGAAATCTCGAATCCGACGCGGATTTACTATAGCCACCGGGAGTCTAGCCGCTTGGAGTTCACAGGCCAGCGGTATTTCGTAACCCCCGGTTGATTCTAAAACCACAAGAACCACCGATAATCTCGTTAAATAATCCACACATTTCTTGACCTGTTTAGGGGTGTACTCAAAATGTATGTCTCGATTGTCTTCCAGAATATGCAGATCAAAAAATTCTTTTGACACATCAATACCTACATGCTTCATCTCCATCATAAGATTCCTCCTTGCAATACGAGCTCTTTTACGTACAATGGCCCTGGCGACTGTTCGAATTCAAGATGATGAATACGGCATCGGACCAAGCTACAGACGGGCTCAACGGCCCTAGGGTGCGACGATCTCGATGCCGCGGCTGGTGCTCTGGCTAGCCAGAAATTCGGTGCGCAAAGCGTACCCTATCATGACTGGGGATAATTACTCCTGAACGTTCTACTTGAGGGGTGTGGGTGGAGCGGCAGCGTTACCCACGTCCCTCACAAAGCAGTTTTTCGGTGTCCACCTTAATCAACTTGGTTTCAGATAAACAATGCATTACCAAAGGCCTTATTTCTTTTTGCATCAATGATACTGATTCTTTAAGTGGTGGCTCTTCAAAAATATCTGGGGCAATTAGTTCTCTAATCCATCCGTCGTAAAAGTAAGCTACCGCTTCTGCCGTTTTAAATTCAGGGACTGGTTTGGGATAGCATGCACAAGACCGACAATGTCTCCGACCAGCTCGAAGATATTGTAGGCCTCGATGGGATCGGGCCTGTCGGTTTTACCGTACCCCCGCTGATCGGGCGCGACGGCATGAAACCCCGCTTCGGCCAGGGCCGGCAACTGGTGCCTCCAGGAGTACGCTAATTCCGGGAATCCGTGGCATAGGACCACCAGCGGTCCTTGCCCCTGCTCTGCAATATGCATTTTGATGCCATTGGTATCAATGATACGGTCACTTGTTTCCATTTTTTTATCCCCTTTTTACTGTAAAGCTAATTAGTGCCTGTCCGGTTTTCTAAGTATTTGGTTTAAAAGTAAAAAAAGCGCATTTTATGCTGGCCATTAGTTCTTCGGATAGTGTAGAATAAGTTATAACGTCTTAAAAA
>JAFDHD010000162.1 GCA_019308995.1 Deltaproteobacteria bacterium
CAGCTGTCCTATACACCTGTACTTAAACTAAAAAAGGACTCCAAACTCAATCAGAGCTTATAAATGAAAAGGCCAAACTTGAGGGGCGGGGTTTATCCCCGCCCGTATATTTCTGGTCTTTCATATGTCAATAAAGCCAAGACTACTACAAACGCGCTTATAAACAACGGGTCAGATATAATATAAAAAACATGCAAATTCAATGGGTTTCATATTATTAAATCCTGAAACAGGAGAAATAGTTTCTAAGAAGGAGCGCTGGCGACAAAGCAATCCTTACCTTTTCAGCCAGACCGTATTTGTACCATACTTTCTATATATCGAAAATGGGTGTCTTTGAGGAGTAGGCTCACTAATTTTTTAGAGAAGAATTTTTCTAGGAAGCTCTTCCCGAAAAAAAAAGCAGCTCTTATGCTGCTTGTTCATGTCTGCCAAGGATTTTAAAAGGCCAACTCAGGTTTCCTTTTTAGCTTCCTTCTTGGTTTCCTTTTTACTGGATGAATCGGTTTTTTTCGCGGGTTTTGTGTCGTGGCTCTCAGGCGACTTGCCCGGGCCTTTTTTATTGGTGTAGTCGGTGGCATACCAGCCGGAGCCCTTTAAGTGGAAGGTGTTGAGCGACATGAGTTTGGTAAGCCTCCCCCCGCAATGAGGGCATGTCTTCAGAGGCGGGTCGGAAAATTTCTGAAGCTCCTCGATGATATGGCTGCAAGTCTCACATTGATACTCATATAGTGGCATAACTCAAAACCTCTTCTTATTATCTCTGGGCTTAAAATAATCATTTTTTCAGGTTTGTCAAGCCTAATAAGGCGGCGGTATATTTCAGTAAACCATCTCCCTGTGCCTTGAGTAGTAATCGAGAATGATCGGCAGGTCAGGCAGCTTGATCGCCTTGAGCATTTCATAGGTGATCTGGTGAACTCGGGCCTCCTCAGCGGCGCGTGATTTTTCATTGGCCTCAAAACTCTGGAGAAAGCGATAAAAACGGATTATATGCACCAGTTCGTGGGTAATGACATAAATTAAAAGAGGCCGAAGCGTAAGGTCTGTCTCTCTCTTCAGAGCTTGAAGGATATTATCGTCCTGGATGCAGATGCTGTAAAAATCCGATTCACGCAAACCATCGGGCGGTGCAGGCCGGCTGTAGCGCATTATCTGGGCAAAGGTTTCAGGTATATGCTCGTGAAGGTTCAGGTCTTTGAGGGTTCGGATGTCGTAACGGTATTTCTTCCAGCTTGAAAGAGTCAGGTTAAAACGGTCGTTAACGACGTCCTCTGAGATTGAGACAGCCTGGTTTACTATATTCAACTGGTTTGAATTAAAATGTTTTTTTCCTTGATTCACCCTCATTCATCCTTTAAGACCTCTGGTACCGGTATTTTAACATTTTTACGGTCTATGATATAGTTATAATTTGTAGTAAGATGTCAATCTTTTCCGTTGAAAAGTCTGTATTGGATCCAAAGGCAATCCATGAGTTAGGGAAGAAGGCAGATGAGCAAGGTCGTTGATTTAAAGGAATACAGTGTTGACCGGGCCTTTCGCCGCGGGTTGCCTGGCTGGCAGAGTCATTTCCAGGAGGCCTTGAGCATACGGACTCGGCTTTGTGACCTGACCGACCAGACGCTGCTTGCCTTGGCCCGCTTACAGGGGACATCATCCTTTGTCCTTCAGGATCTGATCATGGGCTTTCGCGGCCTGGGCGCTGGAATGAAATTTCCGCATCTCGACGCGAAGACGAAAATGGCGGTGCTTGACGTGTATTTCTTTCTGGCTGATCAGGTGCGCTGGGAGTGCATGCGCCGTTTGGGTTGGGTTAAAGGCTTTGCCGGGGAGGAGTACTCTCTGGTCGAGCTCATTCTGAATTATAAGGAGATCAAGAGTCAGTTTTCACCGAAGTATCCGCGGTTGACTGAAACTCATCCTGACTACGAGGAGTTCATGCAGCACCAGCAGCTTGAAGGCGAAGCAATGGTACGGCGCCTGATTCCGATTGCCTTGGCTTTTCTCGAGAAAAAGGTTCAGGGGTGAAGGGGCTGGCCCCGCCTTGTGGCAGGAAGCGCAAAAAAAAGAAGACCGGGATCACCGGCCTTCTAATTTATGTTAGGAGCAGTCGTCCAGGATCTTCTGAACCGCTCGCAAGGCGGTATATCCGCTTGCCCGGGATTTGTCAACCTTTTTTTTAATCTTTTTTTTAATCTTTGTAACTAACGTCAGATGAAGCCGGTCTTAAATAAAAAGAATGGCGTTCATGAACCCAGAACGGTAGAGACAGGGCTGGAGCGCCTTTTAAAGGATCCACCGTCTCATCTGCGGCGGGCAAGTCTCGGGCTGGTGGCCAATCAGGCCTCGGTCGGGCCGAAACTAAACCACGCGATTCAGCTTATTGACCAGGCTTTGCCAGGCCGGCTCAAGACCATTTTCAGCCCGCAGCATGGGTTTGCCGGAGAAAAGCAGGATAACATGGTCGAGTCAGATCATGGCCGGGAAAGTAGTACCGGCCGCATGATCTTCAGTCTCTATGGGCGCACGCGGCGGCCTGAGCCTGAAATGCTGGCCAATTTGGATGTTTTGATCATTGACCTGGCAGATGTCGGGACCCGCGTCTATACCTTTGCTCAGACCATGACCTACTGCCTGGAGGAAGCGGCGCGCACGGGTCTCAAAGTCATGGTCCTTGACCGGCCTAACCCTATCGGAGGCATACAGGTCGAAGGCAACCTGCTCAAGCCGGATTGCGCCTCTTTTGTGGGTTTGTCCCCCCTGCCCATGCGTCATGGACTGACCATGGGCGAACTGGCAGGATACATCGCCCGCCGATTAAACCCGGCCCCGGACTTTGAAGTTGTCCGCCTCGCAGGCTGGAGCAGGGAGATGTATTATGATCAGACCGGGCTTTACTGGGTCATGCCTTCCCCTAATATGCCTGCTTCCGGGACGGCTCTGGTCTATCCCGGCCAGGTCATCTGGGAGGGGACGAATATCTCCGAAGGGCGGGGCACGACGCGCCCTTTTCATCTGTGCGGCGCGCCGTTTATAGACTCGAAGCAATTTAAGGCCGAACTGGAGGGCTACGACCTTCCCGGGGTTTATTTTCGCGCCGCCGCTTTTGAACCGACCTTTCACAAGTACCGGGCAGAGGTCTGCCACGGCCTGGAGGTCCATCCCGCAGACAGGCTCCGGTATCAACCTTACCTTACTTCTTTGACCATGCTCGAGGTCCTGCTTCGCCTCTATCCTGATCAGGTCGCCTGGAAGGCCCCGCCCTATGAGTATGAACGTGAAAGGTGTCCTCTGGACCTGATCTTAGGAGACAGGCGTATCCGGGAAGGACTTGAAAAGGGAATGAGTGCGGCTGACCTTGCCCGGGAATGGCAGCCGGAGTTAAGCAGCTTCCTTGAGGAACGGAAAAAATACCTGCTTTATTAAGAGGCGAGGCTTTCAGATAATTGTATGAAGATAAGCCCTGAAAATGTTCAGGCCGTTATTTTCGATCTGGACGGCGTTATTCTCGACAGCATGCCCGCTCATGTGGCCTCCTGGCGCAAGGCATTGGGCGAATTTGACCTTGAGGTGGACGCGGATTTCATCCTGCGTCATGAGGGAGCGCTTGATCGCGATCTTTTAGTCCATCTTTTTGAGCGGAATGGCCAGCGTGTTGCGCCTGAGCTCTTTGATCGGATTTATCTTAGACAGCGTGAGATTTATTGGGATCAATACGCGGCAGAGGTGCCTGTCTTCCCTGGAGCGGCTCGGCTGGTAGAGCTGCTGGCCAGAACTGCCTTGAGGCTGGCTCTGGTCACAAGTTCCAGCCGGGAGGTTTTAACTCCAGACCTGTGGACATGGCTGGCCAGCTCCTTTTCCCCTTTAATCACCGGTGACCAGGTGAGACGATCCAAACCGCACCCAGAGCCTTACCTCAAGGCCCTGGCCGGCCTTGGACTTCCAGCCGCAGAGGTGCTGGTTGTGGAAAATGCCCCGGCCGGGATTGCTTCGGCCCGCGCCGCCGGTCTGACCTGCCTGGCCCTGGCCACCACCCTGCCTCCTGCGGAACTGGCCGAGGCGGACCTGGTGCTGGACAATCATGCCGCCTTAAGGATTTTCCTGGTCCGGGACGGGGTTATTGACGCTGAGGCGCTTGGAGCTTTCTCGGCCTGGGACGTGAACAAAGAGCAGGCTTGACTTTTGGGCCTGATCATATTTATCTTTGAAGCGGCGATAAGACCGAGAAGGAAGCTATTTAATGACTTATATCTGCATGGTTGAGCATGTCCTCTCTAACACAGCAGTTTAAAAAACTGGTCGGTAAGGCCCTGCATCAGTATCGGATGATCGAAGACGGCGACCGGATTCTGTTAGGCATATCCGGGGGAAAAGACAGCCTGCTCTTAGCCAAATTTTTACAAGAGCGCCGCTTGAGAGTGCCGATTGACTACTCCCTGGTGGCAGTGCATCTGGATTTAGGATACGATGACCTTAAACAGAAAGAGTCCCTCAAGGCCTGCCTCAATGAATTGGGCTTAGAATACCATTTCGAGGATACGGATTACGCCCGCGTGGCCCATTCGGATTTGAACCGGGAAAATCCTTGTTTCCTCTGTGCAAGACTCAGACGACGCCGGCTGTTTGAGCTGGCGCGTGATTTAGGCTGCTCCAAGGTGGCCCTGGGCCATAATCGCGACGACCTGATCGAGACCTTGCTTATGAACATTTTTTACAGCGGCGAGATCAGCACCATGCTGCCGGTCCAGGATTTTTTCGGGGGCGCCTTAACCATCATCCGGCCGCTGGCCATGGTTCCGGACGCCAGGGTCCTTCGGCTGGCGAAAAACCTGGAGCTCCCAGTGGTGAGGAATCAATGCCCTTCCGCCGGTCGTTCCAAGCGAGGGGAGGTCAAGGCCGTCATCGCCAGCCTGAGCCAAAAAAATGACAAGGTTCCGGCCAATATTTTTCGCTCCTTGAGTAATTATCGCCCTGATTACCTGCTGGGCAAACCCGAACCTTTACCTCCCAGTAATAGTCCATGACCTTTAAAAGATTCAGCAAGAAAAAGCAGCAGCAGATTTTGAACGCATTGGAGAAGGTGGCCGAGCAGGCCGGTTTTCGGGTCTCATACGGAGACATGAAATTCGCCGGACTCAAGCTCAGGAGCGGACAGTGCCTTTTTAAAAGCGAGCGCTGGCTGGTACTTGGCAGCAAAGACCGCTTTGAGGACAAGCTGGACCTCTTCCGGGAGGCCCTTCAGGAGTTTGATCTTTCCCAGGCCGAGCTTTCTCCAGAACTGGCAGAACTCCTCACCCCCACCACTCTCCCCACCGCAAGAGCTGATGATAAAACCTAAATGAGATTATCAGCGATGTAATTATATGTGTCACTGAAATCTCCCTCAAAACCTTTATCATTTTTCCAGAAGGCTGAATGGAGATATAGGCCTGATTTAAGTCGTAATATACATCATTAAAGTATGGGAGGTTGAAGGTTTGGGACGCATTTTAT
>JAFDHD010000163.1 GCA_019308995.1 Deltaproteobacteria bacterium
CGTGAGAAACATGGCGAAAAAGAGGCCGAATGCTATGGCGACCCCAAGGGGAGCGCGCATCTCCGCACCCTCAGACCTTGAAAGAGCCATGGGAAGAATACCGAGGATGGTCGTAAACGAGGTGATCAGAATCGGGCGGAGCCGTGTCGCCGCACCCTCGACGATGGCCGTGAACTTATCGGCGCCTCTTTGCCTTAATTGATTGATGTAATCCACCATAATAATCGCATTATTGACTGTAATGCCGCATAAAATAATGAACCCCATAAAGGCGGTCGTCGAGAGTGTGAACCTGAAAACCGTAAGCCCAACGACCACACCGATCAAGCCGAGAGGCACGGTAAACATGACGATGAACGGCTGGGCCAGCGATTCGAACTGCGCGGCCATAATCATGTAAACAAGGATAATGGCGATAATCAAGGCAAAGGCCAGTGAGGAGAAGGTGTCCTTCATGTCTTGATAGCTCCCGCCATAGTCTATGAAATAGCCTTCAGGCAGCGGCATATCCTTCAGGCTGGCCTGAATATCCCGTATGACGCTTCCAATGTCCCGGTCTATCACGTCAGCCGCGATCGTTATCTTACGCTCCTGGTTTTCCCTGGAGATCTTGAGCGGCCCGGCGCCATACGAAAGGTCGGCCACCTGGAACAACGACACCTTTGTCCCCAGCGGCGACATGATGGAAAGGTTTTTGATTTTCTCCACCGAATTCCTGTATTCTTCAGACAGTCTGACCCTGATATCCCATTCGTCTCCTTCCTTGCGAAACTTGCCTACCGGATAGCCCTGGACCGAGGTCCTGATGACTGAGGCTATCTGAAAGTGGCCCAGGCCGAACTGGGACGCTTTCTGGCGGTCAATGCGGACGTGCAGTTCCGGCTTGCCTTCCCGCATGGAAACCTCGATATCCCTGAGGCCCTCGATGTTTTCTATCTTGCCATTGACCTGATGGGCCAACCGCTTCAGCACCGGGATATCTTTCCCGAATATGCGGATAGCGACCGGGGTCTGGTCAGCGCTGGTGGACATGGAACTCATGCCCATTGACATAAAATTCATGGTTGCCCCTTCGATTTGCGGGGCATGTTTTCTGATGTCCTCCTGAATCTCCCAGGACATGCGGTCTCTATCTCCCTTGTCATAAAGCCGACTAAAGATCATGGCTTCATTTTGATCTGTGGCGCCGAATCCCTGGGCAGCACTGTGGCCGCTTTGCTCATCCGGTCCGACCATGGTTATGACATGCTTGGTCTCGGGAAGTTTACGTTCGTAGCTTTCAATCTGTCTCACCACCCGGTCTGTTTCATCAAGGTTGGTGCCTACTGGCATTTTAAGCGTGAAAAAGGTCATGGGCTCATCTTCAGTGGGCATGAACTCCATGCCCAGCCTGGGGATGTAGGCCAGGGCGGCTATAAAAAGGACCAGAACCGGGATGAGCACGGCAGCCTTGTGCTTCAAGCCCCATGACAATGCCTTCTGGTAAGTATTCCTGACGCGCCAGAACCCCTTCTTCTGAAAAGCCTCTTGGTCTTGCTTTGACACCGCTCTTTTCAGGAAGACAGACGCCAGCATGGGCACCAGGGTAATGGCTACAAAAAGTGAGGCAAATAAAGTGAGGCAGACGGTAAGGGCCATGGGTCTGGCCAGCTTGCTGGCGATACCGGTAATGAGCACCATGGGCAGAAACACGGCCATGGTCGTGAGCGTGGACGCGGTGATAGCCTGATACACCTCGGTAGCCCCCTCCACGGCGGCCTTGTCCCGATGCTTGCCTTGCTCCAAATGTCGGAAGGTGTTTTCAATGACAACCACGGCGTTATCCACCAGAAGGCCGATACCGAGGGCCAGCCCGCCAATGGTCATGATGTTGAAGGTATATCCAAAGGCGTACATCCCGATAAAAGCGGTGACGATTGAAAGCGGTATGGCCATACAGATGATGATGGTCGGACGCAGACTGCGGAGGAAGAGGAAGATAAAAACTGCCGCGAGGACTCCGCCGATAGCTCCGTCCCTCGTGGTCTGACTGACGCTTTTGGTGATAAAGTCAGCCTGGTCCATCACCGGTGCGAATTTCATCCCTTTAGGAAGTATGGGTTTTATTTCCTCCAGGACCTCGGTGACCCGGTTCACAACCTGGACCGTATTGACGCCGGATTGCTTCATAACCGCGAAGATGACGCTATCTTTGCCATCCACTCGCGTATAATGCCGCACTTCTTTATGGGTATCCTCGACCCGGGCCACGTTCTTTAAATAAACCGGTTTGCCTTTTCGGACGGTGACGATAATGTTTTCAATATCTTCCAGAGACCTGAACTCACCAAGCGCCCTGACCAGGTATTCCTTGTAGCCTTTTTTGACGTGACCCGAAGAAACATTGGTATTTTCCATGCGAAGGATGGTGATGAATTGATCAATCGAAAGGCCGTAGCTTTCGAGTGCTCCGCGGTCCACAAAGACGTTGATCTCCCTGGTCAATCCGCCTATGGCATAGGCCGCGGCCACACCTTCCTTGCGCTCAATGCGCGGCGAAATATTATCCTGAAGGTATTTCCGGAGCTTCATCGTATCTGCCATCCCGGTCACACCGTAGATGATAACCGGCATCTGAGAAGGATCGTATTTTATGACCAAGGGGTCGTCAGCGTCGTCAGGCAGAAACTCATCAATCATCCCAATCTTGTTGCGTACGTCCTGAGCGGCAAAATCAATGTTGGTCCCCCATTCAAACTCAACCACAATAGAAGAAATGGATTCCTGGGAGACGGAGTAGACGCGTTTCACCTTGTTAATGGTACTGACGATCTCTTCAAGGGGTTTGGTAATCAGTTCTTCCATATCTTCAGAAGCCACACCCTCATAATTGGTCACAACGACTACCAGAGGGAATTCCATCTCAGGCATGAGATCAAGCCCGAGCCCTCGAAAGGAGATCACTCCAAAGAGCACAATAATCAGTATCAACATTGAAATAGTGACACGCCGTTTTACTGAAAACTCGGGTAGGTTCATGGCTTCCTTCTCAATACCTAGTTGCTGGTTTGAATGGGACTGCCCGCCTTGAGGCCGTAATTGCCTTGGATAATCACCTGCTCACCGGCCTGGAGCCCGGAAATGATTTCTATGGTATTCTTGTCTGCCAGGCCTGTTTCAACTATGCGTTTTTGAGGCCTTCCGGCCTGGTCAACAATCATGACGTATTTCTCCCCTTCAGACTCAAGAACGGCCTTGCCAGGCACGAGCACAGCCTGCTTCTTCTCTTTGAGGGTAAGCTCGATCCGGGCGAACATGCCCGGCACCAGGAAATATTCCTGGTCCGTATTCGGGATTTCCATGCGCACCTTGAAGGTCCTGGCCGCCAAATCAATTTGAGGGTTCTTCAAGGTGATGGCACCCTCAAAATGATACCCAGGGTATGCGTCCACCCGCACGAATCCCTTATAACCCACATGGATCGTCTTGAAGTATTCTTCGGGAATTCCAAACTCCACCTTGACGCTGTTCATGTCTGAAAGCAGAAGCAAAGGAATCCCCGGCGCTACGGTTTCGCCCTCGTTAGCCATTTTCATGACAATTGTCCCGCCAAAAGGGGCCCTGATGACTGTATTTTTAAACTGAGTCTGGGATGCCAGCAACCCCACCTCTGCCATCTTCACATTGGCCCTGGTCACGGCCATGTCTTCCTCTGTGGCGCCTGCCTTGGCCATGTTATACTGCTCCTGGGCGGCCTTGAGCTGGGCCCTGGCAATCTTAAGCTGCATCTCCGCGGACTCATAATTACTCTCCGGAACCGAGGACGTCTTAAGCAGTCCCTGCATGCGATCAAAAGAACGCCGGGCAAACTCCAGATTGGCCCTGGCCTGCTCCAAGGCAGCCTTGGCCTGCTCGACCTGCTCCACCCTCGTGCCAGCCAAAACCTTGTTCAGCGTGGCCCTGGCCGTCTCAAGGCCGGCCCTGGCCTGACGAACGGCAATCCGGAAGTCCTCCTGGTCCAGCAAAATAAGGGAATCGCCTTTTTCAACCATGACCCCTTCAGAAACCAGTATCTTGGCAATCTTCCCCGGAAGCTTGGAGCTTATCTTTGTCTCCCGCACGGCGAAAACATTTCCAGTAAAAGACAAAGAACTCTTAATGGGGCCCAGATAGGCCCTGGCGGTCTTAACCAGGGTCAAAGGCGCCTCCTCCGTTGTCCCGGCCAGTCCTTGACTCTCTCCCGCCTGGTCGCACCCGGCCAGCCAGCCAAGCGTGCATATTATCAATACAAAAAAAACCAGGAATCCGCGACTACTCGTTCGTCTCATTATTTCTCTCCTGCAATGCCGTTGAACCAGGACTCGTTGTTCACTTTTATTATGCTACTCACGGTATGCCTGACACATGGTTCAATCTCCACGGATGCGCCCTTACACCCAAATTAAAAAAAAAGCCAGACGTTTCATGTGTCAGCCTTGTTCTCGTTCCAGGCTTCTAAAGGCCAGCTGGATTGTCTGCATTACCAGTTCAGGCTCCAGCGCGGTAAAGTAAGGCCCATTTGTATGAGCAGCCAGACCAAACAAGCTTAAAAACAACAAACTCACCGCCTCAGGATTGACCTCTGCCACTTCGCCCTTGGCCAGCCCCTCAAGGTAGATGTTTTTGATCGTTTCGTTTATTCTTTGAGGATATTCTTCCAGGTTGCAGTCAGGCGCGCCCTGGGACATGCCAAAGGTCATGGTGAAGAACAGCTTCACAAGGTCGGGGTGCTTAGCAATAGCCTGACTGAGCCTCTGATACAAGGCAATCAACCTCTCCTGGCACTGGCCGGGCGTCTGAAGGACTTCGGATATAATTTGCTGAAGCATTTCCGCAGCGAGCGCCATTATGGCCAGGAAGATTCCTTCTTTGTTTTCAAAGTAATAATACAGGACCGGTTTGGTGACACCGGCCTGGGCCACGATCTCCCGGACTGAAGTCTTGCTATAGCCCCTTTCAGCAAAAAGCGCGATAGCGGCTTCTAGAAGGCGTTCTTTAGGGCCTTGGCCGTTAGCTGCTTTTATGACCTCCTGATTCATGCTGCTGCCTCCTGTATTTTTAAGAGCCAGGCGGTTTTTAGCATGCTTATGCCGCGGTGTCAAGGGAAAATTACCTACCGGTAGGTAATAAAGATGACGGTTCTTCAACTTGTTGAATAAATAATGAAATTTAATCCAGAGCCGGAAAGTAACATGCCGATTGACCACTGATTCTTATTTATTTTAACATGCCAGGCCAATACTTATACCAGGTTGCGAAACATTTACTAACAAATTGTCATTGCGAGCCCCCGGCCCTCTGGCAGAAGCCATAGGGTTATTGTTGTCATTCCTGCGCAAGCAGGAATCGTGCGCCCATGATGGCGCTCTACCCGCACGGTGAAAGTCCGTGCCGGAGCAAGCCTCAGCTCCGTAGCCAAAAGTAACTGCGCCG
>JAFDHD010000164.1 GCA_019308995.1 Deltaproteobacteria bacterium
AGGAGAGATAAGAAAATTATTGGAAATTTTTTGATCTACCTCTAATTTTTATAATATTCAATTAATTTCCATTCAATTGACCACATGAGGCAACATCCGGGCGGTTCAGAAGCTCCTGGGACACAAATCCATCCGGACGACCGAGATTTACGCTCACCTTAGCGATAAACACCTGCATTACGTGGTTTCCATGCTACCGTTGCCAAAACCGGCCACAGTTTTGGTCACAGTTTCATTTAAAATTTGACTCTGAGACTTTTCATTAGCGATAATAAATTCAAAAATAAAAGAATAAAAGATGCGCTGGACTCAAAATCCAGTTCACCTCAGGTGAGTGTGAGCTCAACGCCCTCCTCCGGCCCAGTTTTTTCCTGGAAAATTCGATTTTTAAAGTTAATTCCTTTCAATTCTGATTCCGTTTTTTCAGTGCTTTTCAATCAATTTTGGCGCTTATTTGCCACTTGGGCAGCCCTCTATTTTTTAATTGGGATATGTGGTTCTCAGCCATCAGACCAGGGTTCGAATGCCGGTAGCGCTGCCAACTTCACTTCATAGAAAATAAACATCTAATTGTTTTGGCTGCTCTGTTCGTACCCTTATTGTGTTCTCAATATGTTCTAATTGGATCCTGAAATGGGGTGGGAACGTTTCTGATATCTACGACGTCTAGTGCAATCCTCATCAATTTGATGCTGGATTGGATGTAGACACTTCTAGTCATTATGAAGCTTGAGTAAATGAGTAAAGGAGTAATCGCAGGATCAGCAGGGGATTGAAGCTAGGATCGTCTTGACATTAGGGTCAGTTTACGGGCAATAGAACGAAATGATACATAAATTTGACAATTAAGTATAAATTAGATTTAATTGTATAATATTAGTGTGAGGAATAATCGATTTTAATCATGACATGCAAACGAGGGAAAAATGCGAACTCATATTTATTGTATTCCTGCCATTTGTTTTTTATAGGAGATTTTCGACACTTAAAGACGAATTTGCTGAAGGTTTATTGTATAAATTGATTGTTTTAAAGGAGGATATATTGAAAAGATTGGTTGTTGTTGTATTCGCTGTTGTATTTACCTGGACTACTCTCTTTGCTCAGACTAATGGCAAACGACCAATGACAGTGGATGAACGGTTAGAATTTGTCGAAATAGGTAATGTAATATTATCTCCGGATAGGGATTGGGTATTCTATTCAAAAACAGAACTAGATTGGGATCGGAACGGGAAGAAAATGTCATATTACATGATACCCGCAAACGGAGGTGAAGCAATCCAATATATTGGAGAAGCTGGCGGAGAATCATTCCAATTTTCGAACGTCCTGATAATACGGAAAGGCATTCTATAGGGACTGAAGGAGTGTTCTCGCCACCATATCAATGCCTGCTGTTAAAGGATCGTTTTTTTGTGAAGATCGAAACGTTTGAAGGTAAGATCGATGAAAAGACTGGTAAGGCATTGCTGGCATCTGTAGCCAAAGCTCTTCTGGGAAGCGAAGATATGCCCGCTGAATTAGAACTGCTTCCGAAATCCGGCAATAAGGTTATAGTGTCGGAGGGATTTACGAGGTCCGTTTTTCTGGGCCTGAAAGAATTAAACAATTGTGTACATGCAAAATACAATGGAAAGAAAACGAATAATGTGTATGATGTTTTCCTGATGCTTCCGGAGTCTGGTATGTCCTCCGATGAAATCTGGGAGCAGTTGGCAGCGAAATGGAAAGTAAAAAAACATAAAAAGCGGACTATTCTGTTCCGGGAGGTTCCCTACCAGGGATTCGTAGGAGCCATTCGTTTAGACAACCTCTTGTTAGGGATTTCCCGTTCCAAGAATGAAAAAGAGATGGGCCGCCGATTCGATACGATCCTGAAGACCATGGAATGATGCGATACGTATCCCTGGAATGCATCAAAGAAGAATTTGAATCTTTAGTAAAGAAACCCCGGTTTCTGATGAGATTTTTAATTACTAATAGGAGGTAATCATGCGCAGATCACTAATATTATTCAGTTTTGTTTTACTTTGGAACATTGCTAATCCGGGCGTATTCGCAAAGTCCGGGCCCGGCGTCAATCCGGCGCTCTACAAAGCCTTAAAATGGCGCTATGTCGGCCCCTCTCGCGGCGGACGGGTCACCACCGTAACCGGCGTACCGAGCCAGCCTAATGTTTATTATATGGGCGCGAGCGGTGGCGGGATCTGGAAAACGGAGAATGCAGGACAGACATGGAACAATATCTCCGATGGATTCTTCAATACCGGCTCCGTTGGTGCGGTTGCTGTCTCGCTGTCCGATCCGAATGTGGTTTATGCTGGCATGGGGGAGTCGCCGGTCAGGAATCAGACCACCACGCACGGTGACGGTGTTTATAAATCCACCGACGCCGGCAAAAGCTGGACCCATCTGGGGCTCGAAGGCACACGGCAGATATCCAAGATCCGCATTCACCCGACTGATCCAGATATCGTTTATGTGGCGGCCCAGGGAAATCCCTGGGGAGCCAGTGAAGAACGCGGCGTCTACCGCTCGAAGGATGGCGGCAAGACCTGGGAACTCATCCTCAGGACCAATGCAGAGACCGGCGCGTCTGATTTATCCATGGATGTCCATAACCCGCGTATCCTCTATGCCGCCATGTGGGACAACGGTCGCAAACCCTGGTTTGTCCGCTCCGGTGGCCCGGGCGGCGGTATCTATAAAACCACTGATGGCGGCGACACCTGGAAGAAGTTAAAAAACGGTCTGCCCGAGTTCGTCGGCAAGATCGGCGTCGCTGTATCACCGGCTAATCCGGAGCGGGTATACGCCATCATTGAGGCGGAAGAAGGCGGCCTCTATCGCTCCGACAATGCCGGTTTAAACTGGCAAAGGGTCAACAGCGGGCGCATCGCAATCGCGCGTGCCTGGTACTATAATCACATCACTGCTGATACCAAAGACGAAAACACGGTCTATGTTTTAAATGTTACGCTCCTCAAATCGATTGACGGTGGCAGGACCTACATCTCTATGAGCGCTCCTCACGGTGATCATCATGATCTCTGGATTCACCCGACCAACAATAAAATCATGATTTGTGGCGATGACGGTGGCGGGGCCGTAACTTTCGATGGTGGTAAAACCTGGTCCGGCCATGATAATCAGCCGCTGGGTCAATTCTACCGGGTTGTGACCGACAATCGTTTCCCATATCACCTTTACGGTGCCCAACAGGACTATGGGGCTATTGGTATGTCGAGCCAATCCGACAGCAGTGATTTTTATTCGGTACATGGATGGGAGAGATCCCAAATAGCATTCGACCCGGATAATCCGCGCCTGATTTATTCAACAAGTAACAATCTTAGCCTGACGGAATTCGACCGGAAAACGGGTCGGACGCGGCTTCTTAAAGTCTATCCGCAATATACACTTGGAGTAGATCCCAAAGAGCATAAATATCGCGCCGCCTGGCATCCACCGGTCATCCTATCTCCTCATGATCCGAAGATCATTTATTACGGAGCAAACGTGCTTTTGCGCAGCAATGACCGCGGCTGCACCTGGACCGAAATCAGCCCCGATCTCACTACCGATAATAAGGCGCAACAGGGCAAGATGGGCGGCCCCATTACCAATGAACTTGACGGAGATGCATACAATACCATCTTTTATATCGTTGAGTCGCCCCATGAAAAGGGCACCATCTGGGTCGGCAGTGACGATGGACTCGTGCATCTCACCCGCGATGGCGGCAAAAACTGGAAAAATGTAACACCAAGCGGCGTCGGCGAGGCCTTTATCAATGCCATCGAAGTTTCGCCCCATGATCCGGCAAAGGTATATATCGCGGTTGATGGTCACAGATCGAATGATTTTATGCCATCCATCTACAAGACCGAAAATTATGGCGGGAAATGGCACAAGATCGTCAATGGGCTGCCGGACGATACTTTCGTCAGGGTGGTCCGCGAAGATCCGGAACGACCCGGCCTCCTCTATGCTGGAACGGAGTCCGGTGTTTTCGTTTCCTTTAATGACGGTTCTGACTGGCAGTCTTTGCAGCTCAATCTACCGAAAGTTCCGGTCTCGGATCTCACACTGCGGCAAGGTGACCTTGTAGCCTCAACTGAGGGACGAGGTTTTTGGATACTCGACAATCCGGCGCCATTACGTCAGCTCAAGGCTTCACTTGAAGATACTGATCTGTATGTTTTTCAACCAGCCGATGCTTATAGAATCCCGAATGGAAAAGCAGTTGTCTATTATTACCTGAAAGATGATCCGGGCAAAGATGCAGGAAAGGTAACATTCGAAATTCTCGATAGTTCAGGGCAGGTCGTACGTACTGTGAAAGCCGATCCGGAGCGCAACGAATGTATGGCTGCGAATACAGATGTCAGACAACCTTTCCGCGCTCGTGATCATAAAGCGAAAAAAGGCCTCAACCGCTGGGTCTGGGACCTGCGGCGGGACGGATTTCGCTGTATCGCCAATATGCGCTTGTTCGCAGGCCTGCAGGGCGCTCGTGTTATCCCCGGCGGCTATCAGGTTCGAGTCACCGTTGGTGGATACAGCAAGACAAGAAGTTTTAAAGTAGCACCTGATCCGAGGGACGATATTCCAGCAGCGCAGTTCGCCGAACTCGATGCTCATCTCACAAAAATTGCTTCCATCCTCAGCAGCCTGATTACCCGTCTCGAAAAGTTGCGTGCCGCCCGCGATCAGGCGCTGATGCTTGCCGGCCTGACTAAAAATCATGCCCGCCATCAAGATATCAAGGCAAGTGCGGATAGTTTAAGCGCGCGCATCGCCGCCTGGGAAGCAAAAGTCACTCAGCCAAAGTACGAAACACTTGAGGACGAAATCAATTACCCAAATATGCTGGATGCGCAACTCGTGTATTTGCTGCAATCGAGCGATCGCATGGATGCACCTGTCTCTGCCAGCGCCAGAGCCCGACTCGTCGATCTGAAGGCAGAGTGGGATGTTTTAGTCAAGGAATATGAAAGCATTATAAAAGAAGATATTGCGGAATTTAACAGGCTGCTTAAGCAAGAAGGCATTGGGCCGGTTGTTGTACCACAACGAAAATGATGTGTCGGGGCAAAGATTTCGTTATATCCATGACATTATTTTTTTACCTGTGATACGTTCATTCCAGAATGCCAGCAGGTGAAAATTACTGAAAATTGGAGGAGATTTGGAGAAAAGGCAAAAAAAGAAATTCTTATAAAGCAGGAGCAAGGAAGATAAAGGTAGTGAAAAAAGTTTAATAAAAAAATGAATGTTATTAAAATGGTAGTAAGGAGGAATTTATGAATTTCAGAAAGATTACAACTTTAATAGTATTTTTTGTTTTTCTATTGACATCATTCTCTTATGTATCTGCTCAAAAACAGTCAACTTTACGTCCGATTACAGTAGATGATTTCTTCAAGATCAAACGCGT
>JAFDHD010000165.1 GCA_019308995.1 Deltaproteobacteria bacterium
ACCGGCCCAGCTCGTAACCCCCGTATTTCTCCTCAATGGCATTATGCGTAAAACCCAGCTCCCAGACCTTGTCCAGAAGATCAGACGGCAGCTCGGCCTCCTCGTCACAATCCCTAGCAATCTCCCGAAGCTCATTCTGAGCAAACTTCCGCATCATGTCCTGTATCTGCTGTTGATCCTCATCCAAAGTGAATTCAGCCATCTAACTTCCTCCTTGATTTTTCTCTTCTTCCCTGTCTCACAGGGTTGAAAAATATAAAACGATATACTCCTTTTTCACCAGCCATAAATTATGGTTGATTTCAAAATTAAAGGCAAGAAAAAGATGTTTTTTATAAGGGAAATCCAGGTCATTGGCTTTAAAAATAATAAGAAGCAGGTTGACAAATCATACAGCTCATGATTAATGAAACCCTGGGAGGTGAGGAGAAAGTAATGCCAATTTATGAATTTCGTTGTCTGGCCTGTAATGAAATCTTTGAACTTCTCTTCAGGTCCGATAATGACGAGCAGGAGATGAAGTGCCCGCATTGTCAGGGCGAGGAACTGGAGCGGGTCTTGAGCAGGACCAATTACTTAATCAGCGGTTCATCCCGAGAATCTGAAGTCAATGTTTCTACTAAAGATTGCGCCAGCGGCAGTTGCGGAACCATCGAAATCCCAGGCGGTCATGACTGAAAATTCCAATGCCCTCAGAGTCGAACGCATCAAGGCTGAACTGAAAGCGTTAAAAACAGACCATGATCAATTAGAGCAGAACCTGCCGCCCCATGGTCTCAAGCCCGGTCATCTCCAGCGCATCGAGGAGCTGGAAGACCTGATCAGGGAGAAGGAAAAAGATCTCGCCATTATTGATCCGACTCTAAAGTAATCATTTCGATTACAACCAGCCGTTAAAAAGACCCCCTTCTTTTCACCGCGCCCAGTGCTTCTTGAGGAATCATAAATTCTTTTTTAGCAAACTGTCGTGTGCAGAAAGAGAGCTGCGAGAAGGTCCTTATCCGGACATAGCCCTAAAGAAGTCAACAACCTGAGTCAGATCATGGGTCAAGGGGCTGGGTGGGAGGCTGCGTATAAACTTCTTTCCATAGCGCCTGGTTAAAATCCTGGTATCGAGAACGGCCAGAAGGCCATGATCGGTCTTGGTTCGGATGAGCCGACCCAGGCCCTGTTTGAGGGTGATGATTGCCTCTGGCACCTGGTAGCTCATGAAAGGATCAAAACCTTCCTCTCTGAGCTTTTGCAAACGGGCCTTAACCAGAGGTCTTTCCGGTGGGGCAAAAGGCAGCTTATCAATAATCACGGCAGACAGGCTTTCACCGGGCACGTCAACCCCCTGCCAGAAACTCTGGGTGGCCAGAAGTACGGAATCCTTTTCCTGGCGAAAACGATCGAGTAATGCGGACCGTGGCGCCTGGCCTTGAATCAAACAGGGCCAGGCCAGCCGCTCTGGCAGTCGTTCAGCAACATAGTTCAAATTCCGATAGGATGTAAAAAGGACAAAGGCTCGGCCTTGGCTCACGTTGAGCAGCTTTTCGATCTCAGCGGTCAGGGAATTTAAAAAGCGGTTGTTTTGCGGCGGAGGCAGATGAGGCGGCACGTAAAACAGGGACTGCCGGGTGTAATCAAAGGGGGAATCGAGGACATAGCCATCAACCTCAGGCAGAATCCCGAGTCTTTCTTTATAATATTTAAAAGAGCGTTCGGTGGCCAGGGTGGCTGAAGTAAAAACCAGCGGGAGCCCCCGGGCATAGAGCTTTTCTTGAAAAAACCGCCCGACCTCAATGGGTGAAGCCCTGAGAAAGACGCCGCCCGACCTTTGCTCTGCCCAAAAGACATATCCTGAATCTCTTCCTTCCAGAATAAAGGAGAGTTCCCTGCTTATGGTTCGGGCACGAAAGGCCAGGGACTCGATCTCCTCATCCGCCTGGCTCACAGCCTCCAGCCGCGCCGCCAGGTTATCCAGGCCAACCGCTACCTGGGCCCCAAACTCACGCAGACGATCCATTACCGGGTCGCCGTCCACTTCCAGTTGAAATTCACCTTCGCGGGTGAAAAAATTTCGAGCCAGGGAGTCTGACTGATGCCCCAGGACAGTCAGTGTTTGATCCAGGCCGGTGTTCATCTTTTTGGCCCGCAGCAGGGCCAGGCTGGAGTCGCGTTTCAGTTCCAACAGCCGCCAGGAACTGACGCTCAGGCCAAAGTATTGAGTAGCTATCTCCTCGAGCTGATGCGCCTCATCAAAAATAACAGCGCCATATGAAGGAATAACCTCACCATGACCTTCATCCCGGATGCCCAGATCGGCCATGAAGAGGTGGTGATTAACCACAACCAGATCGGCCGCAGATGCAATGCGCCTGGCCTTTTGCAGAAAGCAATCCCCAAAATCAGGGCACTTACCGCCCAAACAGCGCTCCCCTGAAACGGAAAGGTCGGACCACATGAGAAAATCATCAGGCAGATCAGACAGTTCGGCCCGGTCACCTGTGGTCGTGGTCTCGGCCCACTGCTTCAAGGCCTCCAGGTACACGGCCTCGCTGGCTAAGGCAAGGGTTGGCTCCCGGATAAAAGACCTGTAGCGATAAAGGCAGAGATAATTCTCCCGGCCCTTAAGACAGGCAGCCTTGAATCCCTGGCCAAGGTAACGTTGAATGAATGGTATGTCCTTGTCAAAGATCTGTTCTTGTAGATTCTTGGTCCCAGTGGAGACAACGGTTTTTCGGCCGCTGAGGAGAGCGGGGAGGAGATAGGCCAGCGTCTTACCCGTGCCGGTTCCTGCCTCGATCAGGACGATGTCGTCGGACTTAAATGCCTGGCTTACCTTTTCAGCCATCTCAATCTGGCTCAAGCGGTATTCGTAGTCAGGCCAGGAGCGGGCTAGAAGCCCATCCGGCCCGAGTAAATCTGCAATGCGTATCTTTTTGGCTGAAGGAAGGTTGGGCACTAGTCTGATTAGAGATCTTTTTCGCTCAACCCGGTGCCGGTCGTATCGGCCTCGGTGTCTAAAGTGACCTCCACCTCAGTGATACCGGTTCCAACAGTGCCTTCCTTGAAGAAAAGCAGCATGGGGTCTAAAGTCTCGGGTCCGGCCTGAGCGCCAGTGCGGGGATTGATATGGGCCAGGGTAACGCCCTCTGGAATTTCAAAATCCCGAACCGGCTTATCCTTAAGGATTTCCTGCATGAAATACAGAAAAATGGGAGCGGCCGCCCTTCCGCCTGTCTCCCTGTCACCCAGGCGTTTCAGCTCGTCCCGGCCAACCCAGGCCCCGGTGAGGTAACCCGGGGTGAAACCGATAAACCAGGCGTCAGCCAGATCATTGGTGGTGCCGGTTTTGCCAGCCACCGGACGGTTGAGCGCCTTGACCTTTCTAGCGGTTCCGCTGGCAACCACGCCCTCAAGCATGCTCAGCATCACATAAGCTGTTTGCGGGCTGATGACGGGTTCAAATTGAGGGCTGAATTCCTCGATGATTCGGCCGTGGCGATCTTCAATCCGGTTAATGAATATCGGATCTATCCTGTTACCCAAGGTGGGGAAGACGGTGTATGCAGTGACCAGCTCCAGGAGGGAAACGCCGGATGAACCCAAAGCCAGAGAAAGGTCAGGCGTAAGGGGTGAGACAATCCCCATCTTACGAGCATACTCTATGACGGGTTTCAAGCCGACCTTTTTTAGAAGCTTGATGGTTATAACATTGCGAGATTTGGTCAGGGCTGTATAAACCAGAGTCGGACCGTGAAATTTCGTATCATAGTTGCGCGGTTTCCACCGGCGCATGTGCAGGAAATCATCATACACGATCGGCGAATCAATAATGATGGACGCCGGTGTAAAACCGTGATCCAGGGCAGCAGTGTAAATGATCGGTTTGAAGGCAGAGCCCGGCTGCCGGCGAGACTGGACAGCCCGGTTGAATTGAGATTCGGTAAAATCGCGTCCTCCAATCAGGACCTTGACTTGACCCGTGTCTATATCCAGGCAAAGGAAAGCGGCTTGCGTCTCAGTCTCCTGCTCCAGAGAAAACAACCAGACCCCGGTCTTAGGCTCCTGGCTGAGCGCCCGAACCAGGATAACGGAACCTGGTCTAAAGACCTTATGGATATCCCGGCCGCCGGTCAGGGCCCATGCAAGTTCCTTGCTTTTAACCCGCCCCTTTAGATGACCGACCTTTATCATTAAACTCTTCGCAGAGGTATTGACGCGGGTCACCACGGCCTCGATTTCACGGCCGGCGGCCATGGGGTCATCGGCCAGGATGGAGGCTTGCTTGATCAGGAAGTCATCAATCTCTTGCCCGGAGAGCTTCCTCAGGGGACCGTAATACTGGTGGCGCTTGATCAGTTCTCGCAGACCGCGCCTGATAGAGCGCCAGGCCGCTGCCTGCATTTCGATGTTAGCTGTGGTGTAAACTTTCAACCCGTCGTTATACAGCCTTTCCGGTCCGTATTTCTTCTCCAGAATGCGGCGGACATGCTCTGTAAAATAGGGGGTGACAGTCAGGTTGACATTGGGCCGTTCGTAAAAAACAAGAGGCTCGGCCTTGGCCTGCCTTGCCTCGCTCCTGGTGATATAACCGACTTCAACCATGCGGTTGAGTGAGTATATCTGGCGTTCTCGAGCCTGCTCCGGGTGAGTAAAGGGTGAATAACGGCTTGGCGCCTGGGTCAGCCCGGCTAGAAAAGCGGCCTGAGCCAGGGTAAGCTGACCCACGCGGGTGTTGAAGTACGACTGCGCCGCCGCTTCCAAACCGTAGGCCCCGTGACCAAGATAAATCTGGTTCAGGTAAAGGGAAAGAATCTCGTCCTTGGTTAGATTCTTGTCAATACGGTAAGCTAGAATGGCCTCCCGCACCTTGCGTTCGTAGGTCTTGGCCCTGGTCAGGAGGAAGGTTCGGGTGACCTGCTGGGTAATGGTGCTCCCACCCTGCACGATTCGGCCGGCTGACAGATTTTTAATAAACGCCCGGACAATGCTCGTCAAATCAATGCCAGGGTGTTCATAAAAATTGGCGTCCTCAGCCGCAATAAAGGCCTGGATGACATGCTTGGGAATTTTTTCCAGGGGGACAACAATGCGGCGCTCGTGAGAGAATTCGCCGATGACCCGACCGTCATCTGAATAAAAGTAGGTGACCGTCTTGGGCTGGTAGTCTCTTAAGGCTTCAATGGAAGGCAGATCCCGAGAATAGTATTGATAAGCGAAAAAAAGTGCGACACCGCCAGCCGCGGCAAGGATAATGATCAGGGAAAAGAGGACAAGGATAATGGTCAAGAAAACGCTGCGGCGGCGGACCGGGCGTTTCCGGTTTTTATTAGACAATGTCTTTTTTTTGTTTTGTTTTACCAAAATAAAACCCCGGGCCTCTATGAGCCCTCAAACAAGGCCACGTCACTCAGCCAGGAATAGATTTATACTAAATTTTATCCACTA
>JAFDHD010000166.1 GCA_019308995.1 Deltaproteobacteria bacterium
AACCAAAAAATCTCATTTTACAGATTAAGAGCCCTTCTCGTGCCATGCTTATAAAAATCCGTTCTCCGCTGTCGAGTTGAAGCTGGCTGAAACAACGACCACGTGGTTCATTCATATATGTAACAACTCTTCCCATGCAGTGATCCTCGCTGTAGTGAGCATACTTCTTAGGTATCATCAAATCCGACTCAATTATTTATTTATTTCCTTGATGCCTCTTTTTTCGCTAGGCTTATTAATTGTTTCATAAAAGCCTCTACATACTTTTTGCAAACAGCCTTCAGAATCTGAGTTCCGGGGACAGTATACTTAACTATTTATTTCATCCCGTAAAGTGGTTCTGCGCTGAATAATGTGGTGCGAAACGCCTGGAGCTATTACTTTTGCTATTCGTGATATGACTCAATATAATAGTCAGATGGAGAAATTTCAATAGTTAAGTATACTGTCCCCGGAACTCCGGAACTCCGAAATGGGATAAGATCATAGAATTTCGCAATTCCTTCAGCTTAGGCCAGCTTAGGCCAGCTTGGCCGGACAGCTTACGGCCTTAATAGAACGGCTATATTTTCACCACTGTAAACAGAATCAATAGCTCTCTGACATTCATCAAAGGGTATTATCTCGGAAATCAACGGTTTCGGGTCAATCTGTTTGCGGGCAATCATGTACAGGGAATCCATCATACTACCGCCCAGGATACCGATGATGCTGAGCTGTTTTACTGTCCAGAGCATCGGGTTTACTTCCATGGGTGAAACAAAACCGGCGAGCACGATAGTACCGCCTCGTTTTGCCATCTCCGCCGCCTGGTTCAAGACCCTGCCGTCACGGACACAGATCAGGATAGCGTCGGCGCCCTCACCGGTTAACTTTACCACTTCGGTGAATACGTCGACTTCGTTTACATTAAGCGCGGCATCAACCCCCACTTCAAGGGCTTTATCCAAACGTGACTGAACCAGATCAACAATGATTACCGGCGATGCGCCGGCCACCTTGGCGGCCATGGCGGCCAGCAGGCCAAGCTTTCCAGCACCGATGACCACTGTTGACAGACCTGGTCTCACGCCGGCCTTTGCTACGGCACCATTTCCGGTGCAGAGTGGTTCTACGAACACCGCCGCTTCATCGGCCACATGATCGGGTACCTTTATTAAACCATATGGAGTAGATACGAAATACTCCGCCATGCATTTATAGCTTTCATAGTCCTGAACCGGTCCTTGGATGCCCTGGGGGTCTGGGCGCCCCCCCAAAGGGATCGCTCTGTCACCCACCGACCAGCCGCGAACCCCCTCACCCACTTCAACCACTTCAGCGATAAACTCATGTCCCGGTATCGCCCCCGGACGGATACTGCCTAATTCGGCAATTGTCTTTTTTATTGCTGCCGGTAGCTGGGTTAACCCCTGGGTTATGAGTTGAAATGAACCGTCAAGATACTCCAGATCGCTGCCGCAAATGCAGGCGTATTTCGTCTTTAGCAATAGCCATCCCGGCTCAACTATTGGCGTTGGGATATCTTTGCACTCAATCCGTCTTTTTTCTCCTGTAGCAATACACGCTTTCACGATACTCTCCTTTCAGTTTTCAGCACCTCATTAACTGGAGGCAGGTCATCCAATTTATACTCTGGAATTCCGGCAACACACCAACCGAAATTATCTCGTCCTCCGGGATCGAATCCAATTAGATAGGGCATTGATGAATACCTAACATTCAGAATAATAAAACCATGTCAAAATGTCTGAATGCATCTTTAATGTCTGGTAGCTTGTTCTTAGGACATGGTACCTTCCTCTTATTCGGATGTGATCTGTTAGGTGCTTTTCTTACCGGAAGCCCACATATCTCTTTCGCATGGGCTATCCAGCATGTCTTTGGAACGAAACCATGTTTCTTTTTTACGTACTCTTGAATTTGTTTGTAAGTGGTCATTTTTTAAAACACCTTTTTACAATAGAGTATAACTTTCTTGCCATTATCGTTACCAGCACCAGCCGCTGATTCTTAGCGATTTCGTATGGTAACATTAAAAAAAGGTAAATTCAAGGATACCCGAATTAACCGTTTGTGTTCATTAGGGTGTGCTTTGCGCACCATTTATTGACGATCCGGAGAGTTTGTGGGTTCAACACGACAGTTCGCCTCACATCCCCATCTCTTTTCCGGCTTATTCTCCGGCTTAAGCTCCGGCTTAATCGGCCAGATACATGTCCTGTGATTCTTGGAGGGTTTCCCTGAGCACCCTCACGCATTCGTCAATCTGTTCGTGGGTGATGATGAAGGGCGGTGCGATCATGATGTGGTCGCCGCGGCCCTGTTCGTCCTCCCAGTAGCCCGGGTAGAAAAACACGCCCTTGAGAAAACAGGTCCTGATGATGTTCATCTTGACGTTCTTGTCTTTTGGGAACGGCTCTTTCGTGGCCTTGTCCTTGACGAACTCGATGGCCCACAGCATCCCTTTGCCGCGGATATTCCCGACCATGGGAAATTCTTCGAGCTCAAGGAGCTTTTTTTCGAGGTACTGGCCCATTTCTTCCGCACGACCGATCAAGCCCTCTTCCTCGATGATGCGCTGGACCTCGTTGCCTATGGCGCATGAGAGAGGGTGGCCGGAAAATGTGTACAGATGCTGGAACTCCGCCTCCTTTTCTTTGAACAGGTCAGTCAGTTCCTCCTTAACCGCCATGCCGGCTAGTGGCGCATAGGCGCTGCTGGTCCCTTTGGCAAAGGTGGCAATGTCCGGAACCACGTTAAAATGATCCATGCCCATGTTCTTTCCCGTTCTTCCGAATCCGGTTACCACCTCGTCAACGATGAGCAGAACATCGTATTTGTCGCACGTCTCCCGGATGATCGGAAAATACTCGGGAGGCGGAACAAGCCCACCCCCGGCCGAGGCGACGATCGGCTCAGCAATGAACGCCATAACCGTCTCAGGCCCCTCCTCGAGAATCTTCTTTTCGAGATCAAAGGCACAGTCAATGTCACAACCTGGATACTCCTTTCCAAAAGGACACCGATAGCAGTAGCTCGGCTCAACGCGCGGGTTCTTAAACAGCATCGGGATGAAATCCCTCTGGCGCACCTTAACATCGCCGATTGACAGGGCTAAGAGGGTCATGCCGTGATAACTCAGGTTCCGGGATACGATCTTGTATTTGGCCTCACGACCGGCCAATACATGGTATTGGCGGGCAAACTTGATGGCCGCCTCATTCGCCTCAGACCCACCGGAGCAGAAATACACCTGGTTGAGCTCCGGAGGCATGAGCTTCTTTATGCGCTTGACGAGCTCGATTCGGGCCTCGGAAGCGAAAACCGGCAAGATGTAGGAGACTTGCTCCAGCACCCTCTTTGCAGCTTCGGCCACCTCCTTGCGCCCGTAGCCAATGGTCACGGCCATGGGCCCGCCCGAGGCGTCTATGAACCTTGCACCCGATGAATCATACAAATACACTCCCTCAGCCTTGGTGATCAGGATCGGAGGGAATCCAGAGAGAGGCAGAAACATGTTTTCAAAGACTTCTTGTATTTCCATAATCTTTTCACCTTTCAATCGTATATTTCATCAACTTCGGATAAAACCTTAGCCATCACTTTAAACCCAAACTCGATTTCCTTGTCCTTAATCTTCAACCGCGGGGCCACACTTTAAATCATATGCAGGGAGGGCCGGGTTCATATGGAACGGTTTCCATCCAGTAGGAACGTGTGCGAAAGTCGGTGTCATAAAGATCAGCCATTTTTTCTCCCTTCCGCGGGCATACTAATACTTCGCCGCTTACCTGTTTTTCCGGCTGAGTTCATTGCATATTTTGTAATTAAACTTACTTTTGAGCGAAATGCTCCTCATTGTTTAATGGCTCGAGGGATAATAAGTCAAGATTACTTCAATACCTTTACGTTCCATAGGTGAAAAGCCTCGGAGGTTTTGGGCACCCAGTTATAATCAATCCGATCGCGCATGGCGTAAATCATGTACAAACCAAAAAGCGGTAGGGTGTCGGGGTCCGCGTTGTTGAGCTTGTGTATTTCCTTCAGAATGGCCAAACGTTTCTGCTCATCCATTTCCGTGGCCTGGGCGTCAATCAATTTATCCATGATTTCTTTATCCGGACGGTTATCCCAGTTGGTATAGATGCCGGTGCTTTTCATACCCAGCATGAGCCGCCAGATGGGGTCAAGGCTGCCGTCCCAGGGGAAAATATCCATGTGACCTATTTCCTTTTGATGAGTTCTGGCCCAGGTCAGATAGGTCCCCAGTTCAGCCTGATTCAATCTTATGGTCACCCCCACGTCTTTCATGTATTTCTGGATGGCGGCAGCTACTTGAGGCGCGTTTGGCGCGTAACCAATAGCGTATGTGAGCGTTAAAGGCGTTCCAGGCTTATAGGATGATTTTTTAACTAGATCCTTAGCCTTTTCCGGGTTGAACTCAACCTTGTATGTCGGGTCATATCCCAGTTCCACCTGGTCCGCTTCCATGTAAGAGGGATAGCCTTCTCCAAAAAATATCGCATCCACAATTTCCTGCCGGTTGATCGCGTAATGAAAAGCCAGCCTCAAGTTTTTGTCGGCCATAAGCGGGTAGGGCATGGGCTCGAAATCCATAGCATTATAACTCGGGGACATATCGGATCGCTTGACCTTAATCCGCTTGTTGCGTTCGAGTCTTTTGACCATGTGAGGCAGGATCCTGTAGGTGAGATCTACCTCTCCGGTTTCCAGCATGGCTAATCTAGTCATTTCATCCGTGATGATAAGGAATTTCAATGTCTTGAAATTGGGCTGGTAATCGTGGTGATTTTTAACGGTTTCCATGGTGATGCTCTCACCCTTCCTCCATGCCACGAGTTTGAACGGTCCGCTGCCAACAGGATCTTTATTCCATCCTTCCCGTCCTATCTTGTCAAAATGCTTTTTCGACCCGATGGACATGCCCATCAGTTCTTTCCAAGGGGCATATTTCTTTTTCAGCCGACAAATGAGGTTATAATCATCTATGATCTCAACATCCGTAATAGTCCGGTAAACGGATCTCAAGATACTCGCGTTTTTTCTATCCAGATGCTGCTGCCATGAAAACCGGACATCGTGCGCCGTGACCGGCTCGCCGTTACTGAACTTTGGCCCCTTTCTTAGTCTCACCCGAAAATCTTTGCCATTTTCCATCA
>JAFDHD010000167.1 GCA_019308995.1 Deltaproteobacteria bacterium
GGGGTCAATTTCTACTAAACAACCTTAAATCCCTTAAAAATACCCTCTCTGTATGAATATTTGGGGTAAAATTAATTTTACCACTCCTCGATGACTCCCAATTTCAACCGGTTACATACAACGCAATTGGCTCAAGGCTTAACTGATGGTGCGCCAGGCCGCTCAATACATGCGCCCTGTTCCCCTCGAATGGGATGATTCGCGTCTCAATATCCCGGCCGGCGCCGTCGTTTTTTTGCCAGCGCTCCTTACTAAGAAATTACCCCGGTATCAAAAAGTGAGACGCTTTTGTAAATCCCTCCTTATTAGTAAAGGGGGGAGCAAAGGAAAAGATATTTCCAGCCGGAGACCACGCCCCAGGCATTAAGAAAACTCCCCCTTTTTAAAAGGGGGATTGAGGGGGATTTTTTCTTCTGCCTCATATATCAGCCTGAACGCTCCTTATTAGCGATTGGTAAAAGAGCTTTTGGAGAAATTAAATGAGAGAGTACTCTACCGCGGCCTCCAAATAGCTGAGCCTTATTTGACGGCAATATCCGGGCCTAGTCTGGAGACGCCTTAAGCAGTGGTTCAAGATTATACAGCGACCCTGCCTTGCGAGGGGCCGCGGCTCTAACGATATGGTCGAGCCAGGAGAAGAGCGCCGCACGATTGAGGAAGCGGGCCAATGATGATCCTGCTGCGGCTCATGAGCCAGCAGCAGGGTCATCATAAAACCTTGCCATCAAGGCATAGTTTTAGAGAAGCATTTTAGGATCAGGCGCAGTCATGCTTGTCCCAGGGCTCCCTGTCCTGACGGGCAAGGGCCGTCTCCATCCTGGCCAGGCCGTCCTTGAGCTTATTGATCTCCTTGAGTTTGAAGTTCGCATCCTTGAAAGCTTGGTAGAGCACAGCTCCTTCAGTCTGTTCGGGCAAAGGCCAGTCCATGAGATAACAGATGGTGGGGACGATGTCAGGGAGCCAGCAGGTTCGCTTCAGGCGAAATCCCTTTTTAACGCCCGGCCCGGTCATGCTAAACAGGGCCTTGAGGGACCCAACCCCATACTCGGCCGTGGGCAGGATAGAGCCGTGCTGGCTGCCAAACTCCGGCCGGATGGCATAGACCACGTCGCCGATGCCGTCACCATATAACCCCAGGATGCGGGCGTCCCGTTTTGGCAGGGCCAGCGCCACGGGCCGCTGACCGGTGCCCTGGTCCACAAAGGTCAGAAGAGCGTCAATGATCTCCTGCTGCACCTTTTCGTAATCCTCGGGGTCCACGATCCCCTCTGGATCACGGCCTTTGAGGTTGATATAGATATAGCAGGATCGCTGAGGCATGGCCTTTGTCCGGGCCAGGTCGGGCCGCAGGGCGGCCAGCTTGATGGCCTCTGAAAATTTCCCCTGGGCCAGTCCCATGTCGTCCTGAGCCTCCTGCAGAACACTCAGACCGGCCGGGACCAGGGCCTTGTAAGGATCGAAAAGAGGCCCGTCCGGCGTGGCGCCGTGATCCGAAACCAGGATCACCAGGGTGTTCTTGTCCATGGCATCGAGGATGCTCGCCAGCATCCGGTCCTGGGTCTCGTAAATCCCGAGGTGAATCTCCCACGCCTCCTTGCGTTTGGCTTCATCCGGGCATGTGGCCGGGTCCATGTAGGTCATGATGGCGTGATAAACCCAGTCCGTTGGGTGCGAATGCATAAAAAAAATGTCCCACTCGTGATTTTTCATGAGGCTGGTGGCGGCATCTGCAAGCCATCTGGAGTATTGCTCGTTGACCTCCACATAGGTCTGCTTATCAATCCAACCGGCAACGTAAGAACCCATTCCGCCGCCGCGGCCCAGAGTGCCTTCCTCTGAAACGATCTCCTTGGCGATATCCTCGGGCATGCTCCATCCTGACGTCACCCCGAGTCCTGTGATGTACAACCGAAAATCCTCTGCGTCGTCGGATAGCTCCACCAGCTTGCAGCGGAAGAAGACTTCACTCTCAGAGCCGTCCTCCATCTTGATGCGGGTGACAATCCTCGGACTCCATTCACCCACGCCCAGGGTGCAGAAGGCGTCGTTAAAGTCCTTTGTGGGCGAGAGCGTTACCTGGTCATAGCCGCTGCCGCCTGTATCCCGGGCCAGGACATACCATGTCGTCGGTGCGGGTTTGTCCTTTGCGGCCGGGAAGACCAGGCTAACCTCCAGTCCCAGGGGGTCATCGCCCATCTCGGGCGCGTTCGTCCAGCCTTCCGCCGCCTCCAAACTGCCTCGCATGGCTCCGGGATAGATTCCGGTGGTGATGAGCTGATCGCCGCACAGGGCGATCTTAGTGTTGAGGGCCAGCTCGCCGTCGTTGTAGTTTCCGACCGTCAGGCCGGATCCCCCGATCATGATTCCGTTCTCCATCTTTGACGGCCAGGACCCCGGGTAGTTCAGGACAATGCATTTTTTTCCGATCCTGTCCGCCACATCCCAGAGAAACTCGGCCTGACACCGTTCACTGCTGAAGGCCTCCTCAGTATTAAGATTGATCGGCGTCGTCCCTGGTTTGTGTACCCAGAAGTCGGTGATGCTGTGTGTGCCCGGCCAGGCCCCGGTGGCAATGGTGGCCCAGTTAGGCGGAGTGATGGTCGGAAAGGGAACCAGACAATTTTCAGCCACCACCCCCCCCTCGAACAGCTTCTTGAATGTAGGCAGGCGACCTTCGGCAATGTGCTTTTCGATGAGATGGGTTAGAGCACAGTCAAGTCCGATGACGGCTACCTTCTTTGGTGTCTTCGCCATGGATAATTCCTCCTTATGAATTAAATTGAATTTATTGCTTACCGGAAGGAATATATAAAAATAAGAATTACGTGTCAATCATGATTCCCGGCATGACCCTCTAGTTTAACTTTATTATTTAAAAAAAAGCAGAGGAGGCCTTAAAAGACCGGCTAGGCTGTTTTAATCGGCGCCAGAATCCTTATAAATAGCGTTACCTGTGTTTTAAATCTCCGCTTTGAACCTGGTGATTCGCCTTGACAGCCCTTCGGAATGATGTTATTTGCTGTTATAATATATAACGTGGTGAAATAATAATTCATAACCAAAATCCAACATGGAAAAATATCTAATTTATAAATCAAACGATCAGGCTTTCTTTTCTCGCTTAAAGCAATTGAAAAGCATATTGTAAATGGCCGCTTCCTTACTTCTAAACAATTAGCGATCTGTGAGCCAAACCAGGGTTTTATGTAATGCCATTGATTATGGGTGTGTTGTAGAGGAGACAATTTAAAACCATCATCAATAAAGGAGGTCATTATTATGAAGGAGAAAAAACAAGGCTTAACCAGAAGGGAATTTATTGAACTTGGCGCGGCTGGCGCGGCAACCGCAGCCTTGGGTGTACCGACCGCCTTTGCCCAAACCCCAAAACGGGGCGGGACCCTGACCTGCGGCATGGCCTGGATGATACAGACCCCTGATCCACATCGTTACACAGGCCCCTGGGCTCGTCAGGCCTCGGCTATTTGCTATGAAGGACTGACCACCCCGACCTCTACGGGTGAGCGGCTCAGGATCACCAAGGAGAAAGGGCCTGATGCTGTACCTGATGTTCTGCCCATGTTAGCTGAGAACTGGGAAATTGAAAAGGGAGGAAGTCGCTACATCTTCCATCTTAAAAAGGGTGTGAAGTTTCACCATGGTAAAGAATTAGACTCAGAGGACGTCAAATGGACCTGGGAGCGAATCAAGGACCCCGTGCATGTTTGCAGTAGTCGCAAAATGTTGACCGAATTTTTGAAATCTATTGAGATGCCCGACAGGTACACGGTCGTGGCCAATTTGGACAGGTCATACGGCGCTTTTCTCAAAGCCAGCGCCTGGTGCTTTTCTCCCATTCTACCCAAGGATTCCATCCCCCACGGGGTGACCTGGGGTCAAACCCCGACCTTCAAACCTCCGACCGCCGCTCCTCCGGGAACCGGGCCTTTTAAGCTTGTCAAGTTCCAGCAAAAATTGGAAGCTGTTTACGAAAGATTTGACGATTACTACGTTCCGGGTCTGCCTTACCTGGACAAGGTTATCTACAAAGTCATTCCCAAAACCACGCCTCGAACCCTGGCCCTGCGCGCCGGGAATGTGGATTACGCCTATGGCGTGGAATCCAATTGGCTGAACCAGATTTTAGAGGGCCGAAAAATCAACGAGTTGATCACTTTAGAAAAAGAAGGAATTCACCTCTTTCCGAGGATTAATAATGTTACGTTTTCTATTTTTTTAAATTCTCATGCAGAAGCGGACACGCCCTTTAAGGATGAACGGGTCCGTCAGGCCCTGGATTACTGCCTTGATAGAAAAAAGTTTGCCTTGGCCCTTTATGGCAATCTGGGTATTCCCATGTGTCAGGGCTTTCATCCGGATATTTCGTCCTGGGGCTTTCGCGACATTAAGCCAAGAGAAACGAACATCGAAAAAGCCAAACAGCTGCTTAAAGAAGCAGGCTATCCAAACGGTCTGGATGTGGAGTTAAAGATTTTCCCCGCCTGGGGCCGAAACCCGATAGCGGCTCAGATCATCCAGCAGATGGCCGGACGGGCAGGCTTCCGTTTTTCGATTAAATCCTATTCCGGCATTCAGTACTGGTCAGGAACCCGGGTATATAAGTATCATGCAAAGATTTACATCTTAGGCGGCGACGATCCCCAGCACTATTACTATGTTTTTTTACATACAGACCCGGCAAAACCATCTAGCGGCCACGCCCCGTCCACGGGGGTCAAGGACCCGATCATGGATAAGCTTCTTGAAGAACAGGCTGGTGAAACAGACATTATAAAAAGAAGAGCGGCATTTAAAAAAGTCGTTTTGAGATGCAATGAAAAAGCTTATCTCATTCCCTATGTGGCTGCCGTTGGCTCGGACGGCTGGAGTACGAAAATTAAGAATTTCAGGCCATGGGAATACTTTTACCCGCAGCAGGCCTTTCGAGAGGTTTGGCTTGAGAGCTAACTGAGCATGATGTGAAAGTTGAATCATTATAAACTCGCCCCGCAGCAAACAGCGGGGTGGCGTCGCGCCGCCCCGCTAATGATGCGGAAAAGCCTTGGAAACGGGCGGGGATAAACCCCGCCCCTACAATACCGATTTAGAGTTTTAGAGTAGGGGCGGGG
>JAFDHD010000168.1 GCA_019308995.1 Deltaproteobacteria bacterium
GAGCGGTGAACATGAAGATTTACACCTTTGTAGAGAGAGGTTTTGTAAATAAGTTCGAAGTGATTAATGACGCTATCGAAAAGCTCAGGGACGCCGCAAACATCGTTGAGGTAGAAGGGAGCATAGGTAGAGCAAGAGACGTGCTCGTGACCATTGAAAATGCAGCACGTTATCTTGAATGGAGCCGCGAAGTGACGGATCAAGCTGACCGGCGAGCACAGGTTTTTTTAGATCTGCGAGGTATTTTTACAGCAATTGACCAGCAGGAATCAGCTGAATTAGTACTGAAAAAAATAAGAGTAAAACTGAAAGAAGCCCGGCAACTGGCGCAAAATTGGAGTGAGGGATTTGAGGAGGCGTTGGCGAAATAATCTATGTTAACACACACAGGCAAAGTCGTGACATGATGTTTCATGAAAAGAAAACTGTTCAAACGTACTCCAAGTTCTAAAGGTTGACTCAAATCAGGTCCAGACAAACGGTTATTTAAAGACATTTGACAATACATAAATTCAGCAGGTTTTATTTTCCGAGGGCCTTATAAAACAGGGTTTCTGATCAAGACAAAGAATCCGTGAATATATTTGATGTTATGGCCGCATAGTCTCAGTTAACAGGAGAAAAATCAATGTCAGCCGAATTATTTGAAAGGTATCGAGATGAAATTGAAGATAAATATCGAGAGATGACACCAAAATCACGAGCCATGCTTGGAACGGCTAAACAGTATGTAGCCGGAGGAGTTACTAGGGAAACCTGCTGGTGGAAACCATATCCCGTTTTTGTCGAAAGAGGTGAAGGCTGCTATCTTTATGATATCGATGGGAATGTTTTTCTTGATCATAATAATTGCTTCACAGCCGCTTTATTGGGGCATGTTCATCCAAAAGTGGTAGCCGCCATGAACGAGGCCGCACCCAAACTGCTTGGCGCGGGAGCGGCCACGGAAAGCATTCATCAATGGGCCAAGATTTTATGCGATCGATTTCAATCCGTGGACAAAGTACGATTTTGCTGCTCTGGCACTGAAGCCGTTATGTTTACATTTCGCGCCGCTCGCGCGTATACCAATAAAAATAAAATTATGAAACAAAGGGGTTCTTACCACGGGACGATAAATGAGGTGGAACCCGACATGCCTACTTCTTCAAAGGGCCTGCCCAAAAACGCTGCGGCGGATATGATTTATGCGGACTATACAAATATAGAAGAAATCGAAAAACTTGTTCAAGACAACAAGGAAGACTTAGCCGCGATTCTCGTGAACGGAATATGGTTTTCCAAGGAGAATGATTATTTGAAATTTATTAAAGAGCTCGCACATGAAAATAACATTCTTCTTATTATGGATGAGGTCATGAGTTTCCGGTACGCGTTAGGCGGCGCTCAGGAGTACTTCAATGTTATGGCGGACCTTACCGCCTTTGGAAAATTCATTGGCGGAGGCGGGTTGGCGGTAGGTGCTTTTGGTGGCCGGGATGACATTATGAGTCTTTTTTCTCCATTGGAACAAGATGAACCGGTGCACCACTCTGGAACTTTTTCAGCAAATCCCGTCACCGTAGCGGCCGGTATTGCAGCATTAAATGAAATGACGCCCGAACTCATCGCAAGGCTCAATGCTCTTGGAGGTGAGCTTAGAACAGGCTTTAAGGAGGCTTTCCAGGAGATGGAAATCCAGGGAGGTGTAAGCGGTGAAAGCTCTCTTACTATGATGCGCATTGGCGCACCCGCCATAGATCCCCGCCGCGCTTCGGCCCCGGAAACACATCAAGAAATTATGAGGCTTTTTGGACTCTCACTCCTTAACAAAACAATGTTTACTCCGGCATCCGGTTCATTATGGGCTCTTTCCGAACCTATGACAGAAAACGAAATTGATCAAACTGTATCGGCAGTTAAAGAGACCCTCGATGAATTACGTCCTTTGATAAAGGAAGCGACACCTGAGCTTATCTTGACTTAACAGACCTTCTAAATGACAAAGCAAGCAGTGATGTTAAAAAATGTGCCTAAAACGTACAGTTGATAATTCTAAAGAACTTTTTATTACCTTAAAAAAAGGAGAATCATTAAATGAGTGAAAGATCAGGCAAAATACAAACCGTCTTGGGGTTTATTGATCCTGCCGAGCTTGGATACACCCAACCTCACGAGCACCTCCTCGTTATATTAATACCGGCCCTGCAAAGGGAGGAGGCCGTGGGAGAAGAAATCCGAATGGACAACCTCGGGTGGAATCGGCAGAACTGGACTAGCAACCCTGAAAATCTGCGGGTTACCAGTGAAGAAGACCTCATTGAGGAAATGAGGGACTACAAGGAAGCAGGGGGCGGAGCCGTGGTCGAGTTATCCCTCACTGACATAGCTCGCGATCCCGAAGGGATGGCTCGCATCTCAAAGGCAACCGGGGTTCATGTGATTATGGGTGCGGGTTATTACGTGCAGCCCTATCATCCCCCGGAAGTCGAGAGTATGTCAGAAGAAGAAATCGCTGAAGAGATCGTCCGTGACGTGATTGAGGGAGTTGACGGCACAGGGATCAAATCGGGCATCATCGGGGAGATAGGTTTGAACTGGCCCATTCACGACAATGAGGCCAAAGTATTGCGCGCTTCCGCCCGGGCCCAACAGGAAACAGGCGCGGCCCTGAATATTCATCCCGGACGAACTTCAGCTGGCCCGATGGAGGCTATGCGCATCGTAATGGATGCGGGTGGTGATCCGGAGCGAACGGTTATGAGTCACATTGATCGCACACTATTCAGCCTGGAAGACATGCTCGAACTCGCGCAAACCGGATGTTATCTGGAGTGGGATCTTTTCGGACATGAAGCGAGTTACTATCCGCTCGCTCCCATTGACATGCCGAACGACGCGGTCAGGATTGATTACATCATCAAACTTATTGAGGCGGGATATCGGGACAAATTACTCATCTCCCAGGACATCTGTACAAAAGTTCAGCTGAAGAAATACGGCACTGACGGATTTAGCCATATCTTGAAAAACGTGCTGCCGATGATGGAGCGTAAAGGAATGAGCCAGGAGGATATTGAAATAATAACAGTTAAAAATCCAGCCCGTATGTTAACTTTTAAATAAATTTAAAATAGTAATATCTAAGTTTTCCTTGCTGATTACTTATCAAGTTCCAGCATGATGGAATATTTCACTCAAAACAGGTCTGCGCCCTTTATAGGAATATTAATGTTTCTTAAAGGCGTTTCAAATATTTGGATTGGTTTTACCGGAGTATTAACCTTATGCCTTATTCATTAAAACAGAACTAAAATGGGCAATTCAGGTTCTGGGACAGGCAAACTAAAGGCGTTGCCGTGTATTCTACGTGTATTCTAATGGTTATTAAACAAGGAGTAGACAATGCGTTCTAGAAAATGTTGGGTTTTAGTGTTTCCATTGGTTTTCATTCTTTTTATTCTGACTTCCAGTGGTTCTTTGGCCGGATCCAAAGATACGGTTTTAGTGGGAGAGCTTTATCATCCCACGACCATAGACCCGTTTCAGTACAGGGGCTCTAAAGATGCGGTTGTGTTTGGCGCCATGTTTCAGTCGTTGATGGGAATAGATGATAAATCAGGAGAAATGGTACTTAGTCTGGCTCAGTCAATAAAAATACTAGAAAATGGCAGGGATATCCAGGTAAGGCTTCGAAAGGGTCCAAAATTTTCTACGGGTGATCCTGTCACGGCGGCCGATTTTCGATTCTCCTGGCAGCAGCATACAGATAAAATTAATAAAAGCCTGTTAAGGTCGGTTTACGCCAGAATAAAGGATGTCGAAATAATCGATGATTATAGCTTCATCTATCGCTTTAACAAACCATATTCGCCCTGGGAAAGCTTGATGAGCATGTCCATCGGTTCGAAGAAGTATTATGACAAAGTAGGGCGGGAAGTATGGATTAAAAAACCGGTCGGCAGCGCTCCGTTTACCTTGGTCGAACGAAAGATTGGAGAAAGCGTTATCCTGCAAGCCGTTAAAAATCATCACGATACCAAGGTGGGTTTCAACACTTTAAAAATTCTCAGCGTCCCGGATGAGATGACTCGATTGGCCATGATGGAAACAGGCGAACTGGACCTGATATACAAGGTTCTGCCGCACCATACCAAAAGGCTTGCGCGCAACAAGCGGATCAAAATCAAGAGATCCGGAATCACGCCAAGTTTCTATTACATTTCATTTCGCATGGTTAACGATCCAGCTATCACGGATTTAAAATTGAGAAAGGCCTTCCAATACGCTATTAACAGACAGGAAATTATTGACAACATCTATTTTAAAGAAGGATATCCTCATTACATGGCATGCGAATCCTTTGAATTGGGTTATAACCCAGACCTTAAATACAAATTTGACCCGGAAAAGGCCCGGAAGCTGATCAAGGAATCATCCTATAAATCTGGCACTCCGTTAATGCTTACTTACACCGATTTTGTACCTAATGGATCCCAGCTCGTGTCCGCGGTCCAGCAGTACTTAAAAAAGGTGGGTGTGACTGTTAAACTGCAGTATATGGAATCAGGCACCTATTTGACCTATTCACGAAAGAAAGACAAGAGAATCGGCGCCATGTCCCTCTCATCCTGGCCAGGCAGTCGTGATCCTGTTTGGCGTATCATGTTAGCTATAAAAAGTGATGGCTATTATACCTGGTACCCGAACAGACCTAACAAGGATGTCATTGACAAATTAATAAGCGAGCAGTCGGTCGAAATGGACAAGAAGAAGCGATCAGTCATCCTGAAAAAGATGCATCTGCTGCTCAGAGAAGATCCTGACATCATTCCAATATTTGGGCTGAACATGATTTACGCCATGCAGGATCGTATTGATTACGACTGGGTACCGGTTACCGGGGAAATAGCACACTTCTGGAACATAAAGATCGTGAAGTAGTGTAAACTTTTCTTAACTAGTGCCTGTCCGGGAATGAGGTAATTCAGTTCAGGATAAGCGTCAAATAGCAATTGTCAATCGTTTCATTTCGAATGGTCGAAATGAATTTAACTTATTTAAGTTAAA
>JAFDHD010000169.1 GCA_019308995.1 Deltaproteobacteria bacterium
GAGTTCCCCACATGCGTGGGGATGAACCGGGTTTGGGCCAGGTGAGGATGGAGATTTTTAAGAGTTCCCCACATGCGTGGGGATGAACCGCTTCATAGACATTATACAATGAGCAATAAGCTGAGTTCCCCACATGCGTGGGGATGAACCGGCTACAGGAACATCCAGGAAGGTCAATAAATTGAGTTCCCCACATGCGTGTGATAGGGGACGCTCGTGCAGAGCGTGCATAACTTTTCTTGAAGTAGGAAATGAAAGGCTCCACCGTCGTCACGGATAATGAATCAAGAATGGCTTAAGGCACGGGGCATAAGGCACAAGGCGAACAGAGTTAACTGGGCAAAGGGGAGAGAAAAAGGTAAACATGATAATCTCCGCGACTCAAGGGAGAATTCGTCTTCAGAGGAGTGAAGTGACCTACCCATTAAAAACCGGATAAAACCACCCCACTGAATCGCGGCAAACTGAGTATCTAGCATGACCATACTCGATAGAATCACTGCATATCTTAAGGAGAACCCTGAAGGAGTCGATGATGACGAACTTACCCAGGTGCTTGGACTAAAGCGGCGACAGCAAGCCAACTCGCGATGCAGGCAACTCGCCAAGCAAGGCTTAATTGAACGTCGTCGTGTAGACGGTAAGATCCGAAACTTCTGGCTCGGGGGAAGTGGGACTTCACCGTCGCCAGCGAAAGGTCGTGCACAAAAAGAAGAGACTGAACCGTGGTATTCCGAAAGAAATGTTCAGGCTGCTATAGTGAAACATCTCGCCATAGAGGGTTGGGCCATCCGCTCTGTGGCTGATACGGCTAAACGCGAGCATGGCAAAGACATCGTTGCAGAACGAGGCAGAACGCTCCTGTGGGTTACAGTGAAAGGCTACCCCAAAGGGACCCCAAAAACCCCTCCGACAACTCAGGCTGGACACTGGTATAAACAAGCCATATTTGACATCATTGAATATCGAGGGGAGAACAAAACCTTGCAACTCGGTGTCGGTCTGCCTGATTTTCCAAAATACCGTTCACTCGCTGAAAAGATAACCTGGTTTCAACCTCTGGCCAGATTCACATACTATTGGGTAAAGGAAACAGGAGAAATTTCTCCGTATGCACCGCCAGCTTGTTAGTTCAGCGTTAGCCCTCATGATTACGCACGAGGCGAGCACAGGAAAAATGCGACAGAAACCGAACTTCGAAGCTGATCTTCCGAAACTCCTTTTTGTGTGTCACGGAAACACGTGTCGAAGTGTGATGGCTGCGGCTTTGGCCCGTCGGAGATTCGGCAACACAGTCACTGTCTCCTCAGCGGGTCTTCATCCCCAAAAGGTGTCCGACGCGAAGATGGCAATTCAAACGTTGAAAATGTGCTTCGGCATCGACGCATCGAGTCATATCCCTAAGGCCGTAACAGATCTGCAGCTTGACAACTTCGACTATGTGGTAGCTGTTGATAAGAGCATTGCAAAACGCCTTTCCGCGGTTCCGCTAGAGCGGTTAATCGTTTGGAACATCCCGGACCCGTGGGGTGATGACCTCCTCGAATACCGGAGCGCCGCGTTTCGGATCAATCAAGAGGTATCTAAACTTGCCACGGTTCTCAAGAAGTGATATTGCCCCGTTTTAGTGTAGTAATGCGGGACGTTCTTCACATTTGCACTTTTATGAAAGAGAGGCTTAGGTCATCATTCGTGACAGATTTAGTAAAGGGCGACCTTCAATGCTTAAATAACTTGATGAAATGGGAAATTGCTTAACGATTCTTGAACCATTAAATGTATGGTTTTTTCGGCGTCACAGATAATGAATGGTTTGCATTTCTCTTCACAGCAGCTACTTTTACCGAAAACAGTCCTCCAGTCCGCCACACAACCGGCGGATAAAAAGGACGGCGGGCAGGCCTTAAGTAAAAATCGGTAAATTAAATCAGAGATAATACTAGGGGACGCTCGTGCAGAGCGTGCTTAGCGTATTTTGTGGCATGAAATGAACGGCTTTGTCGGCATCAGGGATAAGGATTACAAAGTAACCCTGCTCAAGCAGGATTGGCATCAGGCGCAGGGCTTAAGGTGCAAGGCAACCAAATCTAATTGGGAAAATAAGGATATTTAATGGAAGAAGCAACACCAGATCCTGCAGTGTTATTGAAACTTGCCAGGACACGAATGCCCTTTGGGAAATATAAGGGGCGTTTGCTCATCGATCTTCCCGAGCCCTATGTCATATGGTTTGCGAAAAAAGGTTTTCCGGAAGGGGAACTGGGCCGGATGCTGAACATGTTGTATGAAGTTAAGATGAACGGGCTTGAGTATCTTTTCAAGCCTTTGAGGTGATTAAATGGAAAGGGATCAGCCGATGATTTGTGCAGAAAGACTAATGGAACTCCAGTGAAAAACCTTGATGTTTTAGTTGGTGTATGTGAATGGGGGACGCTCGTGCAGAAATTGCTTAACGTTGGTTTCAAAGCGACTTATCAGCTTAATAAAAGTCAGATTTTTTTCCAAGAACAGAACTTAAAAAGACTTCCATCGAAGCCCTAATACATAAGATCTTTAAGATACAAGAGCTGTACTTCATAAATCGTTTTAGAACCAACCCTCTTTACAGGTTGGAATCGATCTGATTCGCCGTATTTTAAGGGAACAGAGAAATGCTGGGAAGCTTGAGTCCCTGGGACGCGGGCCTAATGCGAGATGGAGAAATAAGTACAATACCTAATTAATAGGTAATGAAATTCATCTCAGTACCTATATATAAGAGCAGACGTAAGAGGGGACATAGTTTCTGAATGAACTTATGAACGGGTCAAGGCTCCGTTTGACTTTTGTTAAGCCAGTAAGCCTTTCGGGGAATAATAAATGAAGGGCTTTACCCCGACCGCATAAAGCCATGGCTTTAGTTCCGTCCCGACTTTTTGTGGTCGGGATTGTGGTTGGGATTACGGTCGGGATGTCGTGCCACTAAGTCCTGCCGTTCGCGAAGCGAATCGGCGAAACTAAGTGGTGCTGCGCGGCTCCACGAAATTTCATAGATTTTTAAACATTACATGTCGCCTTGAAAATTCTGTTGACAATACAGAGATTTCAATATAGACTCTCCCCATGATCCAGCGCTACCGAGAAATCAAAATCTTAGGGCAATTGCTCAAACGATTTCCTGTTGTAGGGATTGTCGGAGCTCGCCAAGTAGGTAAAACAACTCTGGCGCGGAGTTTCATCGATAGAATTGATAAGCCCACATCATACTTTGATCTTGAAAACCCGGAAGACCTGGCACGACTCGCAGATCCCATGCTCGCCCTGAAGGATCTGAAGGGATTGGTCGTCATCGACGAGGTACAACGGTTTCCCAATTTATTTCCAGTGCTGCGGGTACTGGTGGACAGGCCGCGAGGGCAGTGCCGTTTTTTGATTCTCGGCAGTGCATCTCCAAGGCTCTTACGCCAGAGCTCGGAAACACTTGCGGGGCGAATATTTTACCACCAGCTCAATGGTTTTACGATGGATGAAATTGGGCCAGAAAACCATATGCTATTATGGTTGCGAGGCGGGTTCCCACGATCGTATCTGGCCCGGACTCACACCGAAAGCGATGAGTGGCGGCGGGGATTTATTAGAACTTTCCTTGAGAGAGACCTCCCACAGCTAGGAATCACCATTCGTTCAACGACCTTGAATCGTTTTTGGCGTATGCTCGCCCACTACCATGGTCAAATTTGGAATTCATCTGAATTCGCACGCTCTTTCGGGGTAGCAGACACGACCGTCAGAAATTATCTAGATCTTATGACTTCAGCACTTATCATCCAGCAACTACCACCATGGCATGAAAATATATCCAAGCGCCAAGTAAAGGCGCCCAAAATATATATAGCTGATTCAGGGTTGTTTCATAGTCTGCTGAATCTCAAGACCTTCAGGGATCTCGAGGGACACCCAAAATTGGGTGCATCGTGGGAAGGATTTATTATTCAGCAAATTATCCGCCAGTCTGGAGCGCATACCGATGAGTGCTTTTTCTGGGCAACACATGCAGGCGCTGAGCTGGACCTACTTGTCATTAGAGGTCAGCAAAGGCTGGGCTTTGAAATTAAGCGCACCAGTTCACCGCAGCTAACCCCCTCGATGCGGATTGCTCTGAGCGATTTAAAGCTCAATCGTTTGGATGTAATGCATGCCGGAGAGGCAACCTTTCCACTGGATAAGAAAATTCGCGCGGTAGCTCTTATGCGACTGCTTGATGATGTTAAGCCTCTGCCTTATTGAAGCGGGCAATCCTCAGGAAACTAATGGAGGAAAAGTAAAGAATGAACGGGTCACCCATTAATGAAGTAGGGGACGTCCATTGGTAAATCAGTAACTTCGTATAGCATAATAGATAATAATGAAGGGGGGCATTCATACAGAAAGTGCTTAACGTTCCTTGAGGCAATAAATGAAGGGCTTTTTCAGGGTTACGGATAATGATTGTTTTGGTTTTCCCTCCCAGCAGCTACTTTTATCTAAAACTGCTTTGAGCCAAAATCGGTAAATCTCATCTGAGGTCAGGATTTGAATCGTGGAATTTTCCGGCCTTATGCACCGAGCACAACCTTGTTTCAGAAAAAATCACCTTCTCACCCACTACTCATTCACCATAAAGCAGCACTCATGATGCCCTTATTCCATGATATATACGCCATCCCCGGGGGGAATTTTATCATGCACCTTGATGGCTTTCGGGCAGGCGAGTGTTCACATTGGGGTATTATTTGACTCTCTGATAAAAGTGCTTGCGTTTTTTGTGTAGAGATTGTATTATTTTTCTACTATCGGAAAGTAAGGAGTTAAGGAAATGTTAGCAAAGCTTACCGTGAAAAACCAGATTACCATACCCAAGAAAATCATCTCTCAGCTTAAGGATGTGAAATACTTTGACGTAGATATTAAGGACGGGCTCGTGCTCTTAAAGCCAGTCAAGGTCTTTGAG
>JAFDHD010000170.1 GCA_019308995.1 Deltaproteobacteria bacterium
GTTCACCGGGAGCTAGGTTTGCTCCTGCTGTCTTTGGAACGGCCCGACGAAACCCTGGCCGCCTTTCAAAATCTCCTTGAAAACATGACTTCTCCTGGAGCCGATTTTCAGTGCAGGCAGTGCGGGTTTGAATCCCAGGAATTAATGTGGCGCTGTCTTAAGTGCCAGGAATGGGACACCATGACCTTGCACCGGCGCAAACCAGTACTTCTGGCCCTGGGCAAACCGAATTTAAATGTTGCGCCTGAACCTGAAGAAAAACGAGGCGACTCGTCCTGAGAATAACGTGCCTAAACTAACTCCCATGCTCAAACAGTACTTCGAGATCAAGGAAAGGTATCCCGGGGCCATCCTTTTCTTCCGCATGGGCGACTTTTATGAGATGTTTTTCGAGGATGCAGTCAAGGCCGCACCGATTCTAGAAATAGCCCTGACCTCCCGCTCCAAATACCACAACCAGGACATTCCCATGTGCGGTGTGCCTTATCACTCCGCAGAGGCTTATGTCGCCAGGCTGATCAAGGCTGGATTCAAGGTCGCTATCTGCGATCAGGTCGAAGACCCGCGCCTGGCCAAAGGGATCGTGGCGCGGAAGGTGACGCGGGTTGTAACGCCGGGCATGAATATCTCCCCTGAGATCGAAGACCCCGGATCACCCCTCTATCTGGCGGCCCTGACCGAACGGGAAAACGACCACTTTGGCCTGGCCGCCCTGGACGTGAGCACGGGTGATTTCATCCTGACCGAGATAAGCGGTGAGCAGACGCTCGTCTCCGAATTATCCAGGCTCGCACCGGCCGAAACCCTTATCAGCGATGACGATCAGCAAAAACTGGCCGCCCTGCTCGATGATATGGCCCTGTATTGCACTCTTTTTGAGTCCGGCGCCTTTGAGCGCTCGCGGGCTCGGTCGGTGCTGGTAAATCACTTTGGCCAACACGCCCTGGCGGGTTTTGGGGTGGAGGATCTGCCTCTGGGGCTGACCGCCGCTGGAGCAGTCCTGCTTTATGCCGAAGAAAACCAGGGTGAAAATCTTGAGCATGTGAACCGTCTGCGGTGTTACCGGCTCCAGGAATATATGGTTCTGGACGAAACAGCCAGGCGAAATCTGGAACTCTTTGCCAACCTTCAAGACCACTCCCCACCCGGCTCATTGATGAGCCTGATTGACCATACGGTCACGGCCATGGGCGGACGCAAGCTTAAGCAGTGGCTGAGTTACCCTTTACGGGATCGAACTCAAATAGCCGAGCGGCATGAGGCGGTCGAGGCGCTGGTTTTAGATGGTTTGCGGCGCTCTGATCTGCGCGATATTTTAAACGGAGTTTACGACCTGGAGCGGCTGACGGGACGAATTTCCTTAAATCGCGCCAACCCGAGGGACTTGATCTGCCTCAAAGAAAGCCTGCGCCGCCTGCCTCAGATCAAGGGCTTACTTCTGGAGCTAGTTGACGGCCGCCTGCGCGATCTCGGCTGGAAGCTTGATGAATTGACCGAGACGGCCGACCTGATCGAAAAGGCCCTTATGGACGACCCTGCCATGACCCTTAAGAACGGCGGCGTTATTCGAGAAGGGTTCAATGCCGAGCTCGACGAGCTCATGTCCATCATGGCCGATGGCAAAGGCTGGATAGCCCGCATGGAGGCGGAGGAGCGTCAGCGCACAGGTATCTCCTCCCTCAAGGTTGGATTCAACAAGATTTTTGGGTACTACATCGAGGTCACCCGGTCCAACCTGGATCAGGTGCCCGAGGATTATATCCGGCGGCAGACCCTGACCGGGGCGGAACGGTTCGTGACCCCGGAACTCAAGGAATGGGAATCCAAGGTCCTTACGGCTGAAGAGCGGCGCGTACTGTTAGAGCAGAAACTCTTTGAAGGGCTGCGGCAGGACCTGATGGCTTACGTCTCCCGCCTCAAGGACACGGCGGGGTCGCTCGCCGAAATTGACGTGCTGGCGGCCCTGGCGGAAACGGCGGTCAAGTATGATTATGTTCGGCCCGAGCTTCTTCATGACGACCGGATCGAGATCGTGGACGGCCGGCATCCGGTCATCGAACGTTCCCTGCGCCAGGAGACCTTTGTGCCCAATGATATCATCCTGGACAACGACTCCAATCAGATCCTGATTATCACCGGCCCCAACATGGCTGGCAAATCCACCATCCTGCGCCAGGTGGCCCTGATCGTGCTCCTGAACCAGATCGGCAGCTTTGTCCCGGCCGAAAAAGCCCGCCTGGGTATGGTGGACCGCATCTTCACCCGCATTGGAGCCTCTGATGATCTGACCCGCGGCAGATCAACCTTCATGGTCGAAATGAACGAAACCGCCCAGATACTCAACCAGGCCACCAGCAAGAGCCTGGTCATCCTGGATGAAATCGGGAGAGGCACCAGCACCTTTGACGGACTGTCCATCGCCTGGGCCGTGGTCGAGTATATTCATAATCTCCAGGGGCACGGGGTCAGAACCTTGTTCGCCACTCATTACCACGAACTCGTCGAGCTGGCCAAGACGATGTCACGGGTTAAAAATTTTAATGTCGCGGTCAAGCAATGGCGCGACGAGATCATTTTTCTCCGCAAGCTTGTTCCAGGTGGAACGAGCCGCAGTTACGGCCTGGCCGTAGCCCGGCTGGCCGGCCTGCCGTCTGAAATCCTTGACAGGGCGGCCGAGGTTTTAGAGAATCTTGAACGGGAGGAAATTGACCCGACCGGATTGCCTCGCCCGGTGCGTTCAAAGTCCGGCCGTGCTCAGGAAGCGGGCCAGCTGTCTCTTTTTGCCAGAAGGGATGAAAGCCTGACCGATGAGATACAGCGGTTGAACACGGATCAAATGACTCCTCTGGAGGCCCTGAACAAACTGGCCGAGTTAAAAAAGATGGTCCAATGACCCCTCGCCTAAAATACCTGTTCATTCCTTTTCTAGCCGCGGCGATCCTGGCCCTGTGGTTTCAGCCGTCTGAGGCCGCCTCCAACGAAGTTCTTTTCAAATACGCCGAGCAGGCCAAAACCAGGCTTGAAAAAAATAAAAAGGCCCAAGCCTTTCGGCATAACTGGCTCAATGTGACTGACCGCTATAAACGCGTCCTTAAAAAGAACCCTACCAACCGGCGGGCCAGGCAGTCTCTTCTGACCATCGGGGACCTGTACCTCGGCCTCTATAAGCGTTCCAGACTGACTTTGGACCTGAACAAGGCCCTGGATTACTACCGCCGCCTGACCAAACGTTTTCCCAAAGACCCTTTGGCCGCCGAGGCTCAGGTCAAGATCGGCCAGGTTTATTACCTTTACAAGCAGGACAAGGATCGGGCTTATGTCGAGTTCCTGAAGGTTGAACTCAACCACCCTGAGAGTCCCCAGGTCGCTGAGGCTCAGAAGTGGATGACCAAAATCTCCGGGATGCCCGTGCCTAAAGTGGCGGCCAGCAAACCCCCTGTTTCAACCGGACTGAAACCGATGGTCAAGGGTGTTCGTCACTGGTCCACGCCTTCTTACACCCGCGTCGTTATTGACCTGGACCGGGAAACAAAATTTAAAGACCATTTACTGAGACCGGACCTGAAACAGCACAAGCCGATGCGTCTTTACATGGACCTGACCCCTTCCAGGATTGATCCTAACATCAAAGAAGTTCTGCCCATTGCCAACCGGTTGCTCCAGCGCGTCCGCATTGCTCAACACGACCTGAAGACAGTCAGGGTCGTCCTCGATATTGCAAACATTGAAACCTACCGCATCTTTGCCTTAAGCAACCCCTTCCGCATCGTGATTGACGTCACGGGCAGGCCGTTGGAACAGGCCGTGGCCGCGGCGAAGCCGAAACCGGCTACACAGGCCAAACCGGAGGCCCCCAAACCCGCCGCGCCTTTAACCGATCTCAAAGAAGCCGCCGAGAAGCGCAAAAAAGTGCCTCGAGGGCTGGCCCGAAAATATCCCAGCCAGGCTTCCCTGGCCAGGCAGCTGCGACTGGGAGTGAGAAAAATAGTTATTGATCCCGGTCATGGAGGCAAAGATCGAGGCGCAACCGGGGTAACAGGCCTGATTGAAAAGGATCTAACCTTGAGGATATCTAAGCTGCTCGCTAAAAAAATCGAAAAACAGCTGGGCATCAAATGCATCCTGACCAGAACCAAGGACGTATTTTTACCGCTTGAAGAACGCACGGCCATTGCCAACACCGTTGGCGCGGACCTGTTCATTTCTGTCCACGCCAATGCTCACAAAGATAAAAGAATTCATGGCATTGAAACCTATTTTCTCAACCTGGCCACAGACGAGGAAGCCATGCGTGTGGCCGCCCGTGAAAACGCCACCTCGACTAAAACGATGAGCGACCTGGAATTGATCCTGAATGACCTCATGCTCAATTCCAAAATAACCGAATCCAGTCATCTGGCCAAAGCGGTCCAAACCCAGATGGTTAAATGCCTGTGCAACAAGTACAAAAATGTTAAAGACATGGGAGTCAAGCAGGCCCCCTTCTATGTCCTCATCGGAGCCAACATGCCTTCCATCCTGCTGGAGATGGCGTTCATCAGCAATAAAAATGACGAGGCCCGCATGCGGGAAAAACGCTATCTGGAAAACATGGCTAACGGCATCGTGGAAGGAATAAAAAACTACACCAAATCCGTTAAGAAGGCCGAGTTGATATAATGGTAACTAGCCCATTGTAGCAGGTTTTTTAAAAACAAAACTAGTGTAACACAAGCAACCGCTTGAAGACTTGGTTCGCCCGTGGCACACAATCTATTGAGTTGTTTTATTAGGCAAATTACCTTTAAACAATATTTTTTTTCATAGGAATAATCAGAGATCGGAACCTGTCAACAACTTTTGGACACTCACTGTCAAATATTACTGTAGTTTTCTATGCATCCACAGGAGGATTGATCCATGCTGCCTGCGGCAAAGCAGGGGGTAATGGGAC
>JAFDHD010000171.1 GCA_019308995.1 Deltaproteobacteria bacterium
CAAATCTCAGGCCCGTGTAGTCACAAGAAAAAATATCGCTCGAAGAAAATAACATGATTAAGATCAGTAAGTTATTGCATTAAAACCCCTCAGCCGAAAAGGTGAACTTCCGTTTCAACAGGGAGGAACAATTGAGAGTTTCGTCAGTAACTAAGCCTGTAGATTGGATAAAAATCTTTATATACGGGCTGTTATTTATCGGAATATATTACTCGACTTTCTCCTGGTTGATCTCACATGACTGGGCAAGAGACGATTACAGTTACTGCTATTTGATACCGCTCGTTGTCCTCTATTTAGTCTGGGAAAAGAGAGAAAGGCTGGTCGAATATCCATCCCTGGCTTCATGGCTGGGACTGATACTTTTCCTGCCAGGCATTATCCTCTTCTGGCTGGGAGAGTTAGGTGGAGAATTCTTCAGCATTTATGTTTCTTTTTGGTTTATAGTTGTAGGCTTGAGCTGGCTACACCTGGGTTGGAAAAAGTTGAAAATAATCGCTTTCCCGCTCTTCATCATGCTAACGATGTTTCCCCTTCCGAGTTTTTTATATAACAAACTCACACTGAACCTCAAATTGATCTCCTCTCAACTGGGCGTGGCCATGATGCAGATTTATGGCATGTCTGCTTACCGGGACGGGAACGTCATTGACATCGGGTTTACACAACTCCAGGTGGTGGACGCTTGCAGCGGCCTCCGTTTTTTAATTCCCCTGCTTGTCCTCAGCATTCTTCTGGCCTACTTTTTCCGCGCTGCTCTGTGGAAACGGGCCATTCTTGTTATTTCTTCAGTCCCGCTTTCCATTATCACCAATAGCTTAAGGATTGCCATAACCGGTATTCTTTACGAAGTCGCAGGGGCTAAGGTTGCGGAAGGTTTTTTTCACGGGTTTTCAGGGTGGTTTATCTTCATGTTTTCCCTGGGGGTACTGCTTCTTGAGATGTGGGTTCTGCAAAGGATTCCCCCGACAGGGTCCAGCGATTCAAACGAACAGACGTCAGACACAGATCAGAATTTACAGTCTGATCAAACATCGAACGGGGACAGCGCGTCAGAAGCAGCCCTTACGGAATCCTTAGGCTCAGACACAAACGAAGTAAATCCCAGGAGGACTGTCAGCAGAAGCTTGCGGGCTTTCCTGAAACCACCCCAGTTCATGGTCGCCTTTATTATCCTCGGATCAACGCTGGTCTTATCTCAGGGCGTTGAGTTTCGGGAGAAGATTCCTATCACAAAATCGTTTGACTTTTTCCCTCTGGAAATAGGTGAATGGACAGGCAGCCGCGAGAACATGGAACAGAAATTTCTGGATACCCTGGATTTAAGCGACTATGTCATGATCAACTATCAGAATAAGCTTGGCAGAAGTATCAATTTTTACACGGCTTATTATGAAAGCCAGAGAAAGGGAAAGTCAATCCATTCCCCGGCCTCCTGCCTTCCTGGAGGTGGGTGGAGGTTCAAGCAGGCCGGTTCTACAACCTTATCTACTCCGGGATATCGTGATGGGACCATTCGGGTAAACCGGGCCTTGATGCAAAAAGGCGATTCCAGGCAGCTTGCCTATTACTGGTTTTTTCAAAGAGACCGGGTTCTGACCAATCTATATCAGTTGAAAATATTCGCATTCTGGGATGCGTTAACAAAACAGAGGACAGACGGGGCCCTGGTGAGGCTCATTACGCCAGTTGATGAATTTGAGAAAATCGAGGAGGCTGAAAAAAGGCTTCAGGCCTTTACCGGACAAATTTTGCCTATTCTGTTGGAATACCTACCTGGCAGAGAATAAGGTTTCAATGAAATTATATCAACAAGTTAATATGACTTCCCGGTAAGACTGGTTTGATAAGTTCGTTATGATTTTTCTCTCTACCATACTTTTATCAATGTTCATCACGTTAGGCCTGATTCCTTTGACGAGAGGTCTAGCGGTGCGGCTGAACATTATGGATATTCCGGACGCCAGGAAGGTTCATTCTGTTCCTACCCCAAAAAACGGGGGAATCGCGGTAACTTTGGGAGCGCTGATCCCAATTCTCCTCTGGGCGCCCATTGACGAATTTGCAAAGGCCCTCCTGATTGGCTCTGGGATTGTAGTCCTTTTCGGCATACTTGATGATATGAAGGATCTCGACTACAAGTGGAAGTTTGCCGGCCAAATAGTAGCTGCCTTGATTGTGATTCTTTATGGAGGCATAAAAATAAAATCTCTGGGTGTGTTGCTTCCAGATGAAATGCTTCTTCCGGATTGGGTCGCGATTCCTTTAACACTCGTTATCATCGTGGGAGTGACAAACGCGATCAATCTTGCTGATGGCCTGGATGGACTCGCAGGAGGAATCTGCCTCGTCAGCTTCATTTGTATCGCATATCTTGCTTTCCGGTCAGATAACATCCTCATAACCCTTTTTGCGGTTGCAGTGGCTGGCGGACTTTTTGGATTCCTTCGGTTTAATACGTATCCGGCTATCCTGTTCATGGGTGACGGCGGAAGCCAGTTCCTGGGGTTTTTGGCCATCACTTTATCCCTGGGGCTCACTCAGGGAAATACACCCCTTAGTCCTGTTTTGCCTTTGTTTCTGGTTGGTTTTCCGATACTCGATACAATGGCCGTCATGGCGGAGCGCATTGCCAAAGGAAGGTCGCCCTTTTTGCCAGACAGGAACCACTTCCATTACAAGCTTATACGCCTGGGTCTTTATCATACAGAGGCGGTTCTTGCTATTTACATCCTTCAAGTCTTTTTGGTCACATCAGCCTTTATTCTCCGGTTCTATACTGAGTGGCTGCTTTTGATGATATATGTAATCTTTTCAGGTGTCATTCTCTGCGGGTTTTTTGCGGCAGACAAGACTGGCTGGAAACTTAAGCGTCTTGATCTTTTAGATCAAGTCATTAGGGGAAAGCTGAGTATACTCAAAGAAAAGAATATCCTCATCAAGGTTTCTTTCAGATTCATTAACATTGGCATCCCTTTTTTACTGCTTTTCAGTTGTTTCCTGCCAACCAGTATACCGAGGTATCTTTCATTTTTTTCCATGGGGCTTGTTGGCCTCATTTTGATAACCTGGTTCGTTAAGCGGGAGTGGGCCATTAGCGGTCTGCGGCTGACCTTGTACCTGCTTATCCCCTTTGCCATTTACCAGTCTGAAGTAAATATGCCATCCTGGATGGCTGAAAGGCCCTTTGATGTTTACAACCTGTCTTTCGGGCTCCTGGTTCTATTTGTGATTTTGACCTTAAAGTTTTCCAGACGAGCGGGTTTCAAGAGCACCCCCATGGATTTCCTGATCCTTTTTATTGCCTTGGCGGTACCGAATCTGCCAGATGAACAAATTCAAAGTTATAAGATGGGCATGCTCGCTGCCAAGATCATTGTACTTTTCTTTAGCTATGATATTCTCATTGGAGAGCTGCGGGGAGAGTTGAACAGCATTCGGCTGGCTACCATAGGCTCACTAGCGCTCATAAGCATAAAAGGATTATTAATTTGAGGTTATATTATCATCATCTAATCAGAATATCATTTTTTAAAATTGCGGGATCTTATTTGACAGCCGAACTTGTCCAATTGAAGGAGGCAAAACGTGAAAGTTAGAACATTAGCCCTAACAGTCTTAACAATACTCATCGTCATAATGGCGCAGGCCTGTGGCGGTCCTGAAGAGAAAAAGATGAAGTTCTTCAACAAAGGCAAGGCTCTTTATGAAAAAGGCGAATATCAAAAGGCCCGTCTGGAATTCAAGAATGCGCTCCAGGTTGACCCTAAATTTGCCGAAGCCTATTACATGCTCGGCATGACGCAATTCAAAAGCAAAAAGTGGAAAAGCTCTTTTCGTAATCTTTCTAAAGCTGTAAATCTTGACCCGGAGCTTATTGATGCGGAAATAACCCTGGGCAAGTTACTACTAATGACTAAAACAACGGACAAGGCCCGGGAAAAGGCGGAGTTGGTCTTGTCGAAAAATCCGGAGCACGAAGAGGCTTTATTGCTGAAGGCTGCGACGCTTATCGCAGATCAGAAGGAAAGAGAGGCTGAACCCATTTTAAAGTCGGTTATTCAGAGAAATCCTCAAAGGGCCGATCCATATCTCATGCTGGCCAGAATAAATGTGAGACAAAAGGATATGGACGGAGCAGACAAAATCCTTCAGGATTTGCTGGCTCTAGACGCAACAAATCGCACCGCCCGGCTCCTACGGGCCCAGATCTTAGAAAGAACTAATGATCTCTCCGGCGCGGAACAAGAATTTCAAACACTCATCGCTCAGAACCCTGATAACGATAACTTTAAATTATTAATAACCAGTTTTTATCGCCGTACAAACAAGACCGAGAAGGCAGAAGGTATTCTCAAGGATCTAATCGCCGCCCATCCTGAAGACGAAAGGTTCCGCCTTACACTGGCCCAATTTTACGCGAAAATTAACCAGAAGGACGCCATGGTTGAGGTGTTAAGGCAGGCTACAAAAGATCTGCCTGAGGAATATGGGGCTTATCGTACCCTGGCCAGGTATTTTATTGTGGAAAAGGCGAATGATAAGGCTCTCGAGGTGCTGGATCAATTTATGTTAAAGGTTCGAACCGGGCCAAATTATCTGAAGGCAAAGGTTTTCAAGGCCGCGGTTCTTTTTCAAGAAAAAAAGACAGCGGATGCACTCAGGCTTGTTAATGAGGTCCTCAAGGAC
>JAFDHD010000172.1 GCA_019308995.1 Deltaproteobacteria bacterium
GGCCGGACCCTATGGCGAAAAGCACAAGGTCTCCGGCCTGCCCACCCTTCAGTTTACCGCGACCGGTGTCATTGATGACGTCATGCGCTGCCAGACCATGGAATTCAAGGCCCCCGATGATCTGATCTATGTCCTGGGCGTCACCCGAAATGAATTAGGCGGCTCCGAGTACTACGACCTCTTTGGATACCTTGGCCTGAACGTGCCTCAGACCGATTTTACCGCCAATCTGTCCCTTTATGAGGCCTTTTCAAGGTCTTACCAGGACGGTTTGATCGCTTCGGCGCGCGGTCTTTACCGGGGCGGCCTGGGTGTCCACCTGGCTCTGGCCTCCTTGGGCGGCGGCCTGGGGGCTGATGTTGATCTGGACCGTCTCGTGGTTGATACAGAACGGGCCGTTTCCTGGTCACTGTGAGGCCGGAAGATCAGGCCCGTTTTGAGGATTTTTTTCAGGGGCTGCCCCTAGCCCTGGCAGGCCAAGTTCGGGACGATCGTACCTTATTGATCACAACCGGCGGCCGAGAGGTTGTTCGGGCCGATATCGAGGATTTACGTACCGCTTTCAAGCGGCCTTTTGGAGACCTGAGATGACTCAGGTGAAAGAGACCCTTAAAAAAAAGGCGCGTGCGCTTGTCCTGAGCGGATTCGGGATCAACTGCGATCTCGAAACCGAGTACGCTTTGAGGTGCGCCGGGGCTGAGGCTGAGCGCGTTCACGTCAATGAACTTATCTCCCTCTGCCGCCAGGGGCCAGGCCTGGCCTCTTATCATATCCTGGTCCTTGACGGCGGATTTTCCTGGGCCGACGATCACGGGGCCGGTGTGCTTCTGGGGCTTAAGCTTCGTTCTCACCTGGGCGATCATCTGGAAGAGTTTATCACCGCAGGCAAGCTGATTTTCGGAATATGCAACGGCTTTCAGGCCCTGGTGAACATGGGATTACTCCCCGGCATGGATGGTGATTACCAGACCCGCACCGTGGCCCTCACGGCCAATGACTGTGGAAATTTCCGCAACGACTGGGTCTGCCTGGTGGCAGACCCCGGCTCCAGGTGCGTTTTTACACAAGGCCTGGCCAGGATTGACCTGCCTATCCGCCACGCCGAAGGCAAGTTCTACGCCTCATCAGAAACAATCCATAGGCTCAAGGATTCCGGCCAGGTGGCCCTGAGATACGCCACGCCAGACTATGAACCGGCCCAAGGCGCTTTTCCATACAACCCCAATGGTTCACTCGATGACATCGCGGGTATCTGTGACGAGACCGGCCGCATCTTCGGGCTGATGCCTCACCCTGAGGCCTTTCACCACCTGTCCAATCATCCCGACTGGACCAGGACCCTGGACCGAATGAGACGCTCAGGCCAAACCCCCACAGATCTGGACGGCCACGGCCTCCTCATCTTTCGCAATGCCGTGCAATACGCGAAAAAAAACCTGCTCTGAGTTCCATCCAACCAATTGAAAGAATAGAAACCATTAACCGCGGAGAGCGCAGAGATAATAAAAGGAAATTCTTTTTCAGGAGGCGAAAATGAAGCCTGAGACATGGGCTGAGGTGGTAACCGTTGGTTCGGAACTGGTACTCGGCCAGCTGGTGGATACAAACGCCGCTTATATGGCCCGGGCCCTGTCCGATATCGGAGTGGGCCTGGCCTATCACACCACCGTGGGTGACGACCGGAAGAGGATGTCAGAAGCCTTTCAAATTGCCTTGGATAGATGCCAGGTCGTGATCACCACCGGCGGGATCGGGCCGACTGAGGACGATCTGACGCGGGAAGTCTGGGCTGAGGTCCTGGGACGGGAGCTTTGCTTTCATCCAGAGCTGTGGGAATGGATCCAGGAGCTGTTTAAGCGGGCGGGCTTCAAGCTGTCTCCGAATAATCGCCGCCAGGCTTTCATTCCCGATGGGGCGGAAGTCATTCCCAACCCCAGAGGCACGGCGCCGGCCTTCTGTTATGAGACCGGCGACCGCATCGTTTTTTGTCTGCCCGGTGTGCCCAGAGAGGTGGAGCCCATGATCAAGGAGGAGGCTTTACCTCGCCTGGTGAAGAAATACGATCTGGGCGGCCAGGTCATCCAGAATCGTGTCCTCAAGGTTTACGGCCTGGGCGAGAGCAATGTGGACGCCCAGCTCAAGGAGATTATCGTTTCATCGAAAAATCCGACCATCGGCCTCCAGGCCTCCCAGTTTGAAACCATGGTCCGGCTGACCGCTCGGGCCGGGAGCGCAGAGGAAGCCCTGCGCCTGCTGGATCAGGGTGAAGCCCGCATTCAGGAGAAGGTCGGACCATTCATCTTCGGCCATGATAAGGAAACCCTGGCCGGAAACACGGCCCGACTGCTCGAAGAGAAAGGGCAAAGCCTGGCCGTGGTGGACGCGGTTACCAGAGGGGTAATCTGCTCAGAATTGGGACGGGCGGTCAGAACGGATTTATTTAAAGGCGGCTTGATCCTTGATCATCCATCGCCTCCAGCCGAATTGTGTACCCGAACCCGCAAGGAGTTCGAGGCAGACGTCTGCCTAACTGCGGCCGGATTTTTTGAGAATGAACGGCTCAGGGTCGAGGTCCATGTCAGCGGACCTGAGGCGCAGTACGAACGATCTCAGGTTTTCGGCGGCCCGCTTCCCATAAGGCTCACACGGGCCGGGACAATGGTCCTCTTCACCTTGTACCGTTTTTTACGGGGAGATTGACAGGAATGAGCGGCGTGAACCTGAAAAATGTGGCCGTGGTTCTTCACCAGCCCCAGCTTTCAGAAAACATCGGCACCGCGGCCCGCGCCGCAGGCAACATGGGCCTGGGCCGGTTGATCGTGGTTGAGCCTAGGCAGATGGAGGAAGATATCATCATGGCTGCAGCCACCAGGGTCGGCCAACGTCTAGCTCAAGACCTGGCGGTTTATGACAATCTAGCCGAGGCCCTGTCTGATTTTAATTACGTGGTCGGCACCACGGCCCGGACAGGGCCAAAGCGCGGCCCCTTCTCGTCCCCCAGGGCGCTGGCCCGGAAGCTGATTGAACTGAGTCAGGACAACCGCATCGCCATTGTCTTCGGACCGGAAAGGACAGGGCTGACATCGGCAGAACTGCGCCTCTGCCAGGCCGTTGTTTCCATCCCCACGGCTTCTCCGGCGACAAGTTCCCTCAACCTGGCCCAGGCGGTGCTGATCATGGGTTACGAACTCCTCATGGCTCAGTCTGATGAAATTCCAACCCCACGGATAAATCTCGCTCCGGCCCATGAAGTCCAGGCCATGTATGATCATTTGAAAAAGGCGCTTCTCGAGCTGCGCTTCCTGCCTGAGGAGAACCCAGATTACTGGCTCATGAGTTTTGGGCGCATTTTTAACCGGGCCGGGTTGACCCATGAAGACTGCAACCTGGTGCGCGGCCTGGCCCGCCAGATTCTGTATGTGACCCAGCACGGGTCCTGGCCGAAGAAAGAGAAGGCTAAATAGGTTATCAGATTTATCCTTGAGTCTCAGTAGCCGATTTTACAGGTTGCTTCAAATATTCGGCGGGATCTCTTTTGTCCAATTCTTCCTTCATTTGTTTTTCTTGTACTGCACCTGGTTCCTTAGACACACATTAAGCCTCAGACGGGTGGCCTCGACAACTTGTTGTCGAGGTCGCGAAGCGACAAGAGGGTTGATCGGAACGGGTTGGCCAGGTATGATGAACCCATGAAAAAAAGGCTTATCCACGACCCTAAAGGTCATGCGCATTTCATTACGTTTTCCTGGTACAAGAGACGCCGCCTTCTGGATGAGCCACGAACTAGGCATATTGTGGTCAGTGTATTAGCCTCACAACTGCTAAAACAAAATGGGAACTGCCTTGGTTTTGTTATTATGCCTGATCATGTACATGCTCTCGTCCGGTTCCCTGAGCAAGGACAACTCAGCTTTTTTATGAAGCAATGGAAACAGCGAAGCTCCGTCCATATCAAGCGAGTTCTCAAACAGATTCAGACTCGTTATATTGAAAAAATCAATCTGAATGACCCGGTATGGCAACGTCACTACCATAGCCTCAATGTCTTCTCAGAGGAAAAGCTTATTGAGAAACTTAAGTACATGCATAACAACCCAGTGGGAGCGGGCTTGGCGAATACGCCGTGTGCGTGGCCTGACAGCTCCGCCCGTTATTACGAACAAGGGAAATCTGTCGGGGTAGCGATTGGATAAACACTAGAGGCAGACCTCTTGTGCTGACGCACCCCGACAAAATTGTCGGGGCCACCCGTCGGACACTTTACTTGTCAAAATAAACCGGACAGATCACTTGTCAATAACAGATCATTGGAATCGTATTAGCTCTTTCACAGCCTACTTTGTGGATATAAAACTAAGTTCACATGGTTGGCTCAGGGATTCATCAACTAACCTGGCTGTACCATGAGTTTATTAAGGAGGCACAGAAATGAATTCCATATCCAGCGCACCGCCGCCTCTGGTTCGGGTTACCCGCGGCGGGCTGACCGAGAGCCTGCACCGCGGCTCGATCCTAGTGGTTGAGGCCTCGGGCCGTCAGGTCACGACCCTGGGCGACCCGGAGGAGGTGGTTTTCCTGCGTTCAGCCGCCAAGCCGCTCCAGGCCCTGCCGGTCATTGAAACCGGGGCGGCTGACCGGTTTGGTTTGACCCCGGCTGAGATGGCCGTCATGTGCGGATCATTAAACGGCCAGGATTTTCAGGTCGCGGCGGTGCGTTCCATCCTGGACAAGATCGGCCTCAAACCCACGGCTCTGGACTGCGGGGTTCACCGG
>JAFDHD010000173.1 GCA_019308995.1 Deltaproteobacteria bacterium
TTGAAACCTGCCGCCGGGCAAAAAAAAGCCCCGAAAAAAAACGGGGCCAGACAATGGATGGAAATGAAGGGAATGAGTTCAGGCTGAGGAAGAATAGTTCTTGATTAGACCGAGCTTCATCTTGACACCAATGGATTTATATTTCTCCACCTCGATGAGCTGCTTCAGGGTTTCTACTTTCTTGATATCATTGAAAGAATACTGGCGACGGTTGGTATCGGTACGTTGAGGCTGTAAGAATTCGCTGAATTCCTTTTCCCAGTATCTAAGCGTTGTCTTTTTCACGCCGGTCAGCTTAGATACCTGATCAATATTTAACAAAACCTTTTGCATCACCTCATTGGTTTTCATAAGTTCTCCCCTGGCTGATCGGTTCCCTTCTCAATCTTGCAGGCTAAATTACAACTCCCTGCTTATTTTATCGGCCTTTATTTAAAAAAGTTTAATAAAACTTGAATAAAAAAGCAAATCTAAATATCATCTTTATACTTTCTCTGAATAAATATATAATACACCTTTATCTTATCTATTGTATCGGTCAAAGGAGATAGAATCTTTAATAATTTATTTAAAACAAAATTGATATATCTTGTGTTGGCATAACAGATTGATTTTAAAAGCTTTTTAAGGAGGTCATGTTTTGGAGGAATTCTGTTATAAATGTGGGCGTCCTCTCAAAGACGAGGAACTGCAGTACGGGGTCAAGATCGAGTTGATCTCCCTTTTTCATGGTTATCTCGAGGAACCGGAAGGAGATGTAGACGAGGAAATAGAGCGGCTAATCGAGGCTGTGGGCCGTCAGGACCCCCGGGAGGTTGAAAAGGACGTGGCCCAGATCATATACCTGGTCCTTTGTCGGTCCTGCCGCAATCGTCTGGTAAAGGAGTGGGATGTCAAAAAGGTGCTTCACTGACGTTTATAAGGATGCTTGATTTATCCGTTTGGAAAAGTTTGAAGAAAGGAGGAGTTCAAACTTCTGGCTAGCCAAAGGCTTTCAACCCCCAAAAACCTCCATCCAGTCATCAATAGTGATCCCTGGAGTTTCAACGTTCTCATCCTCATAGAATTCAGTCAGGATTTTATGGAGCTTTTCTACTGGTTTTCCCTCGATCATTGATTCAAGCCGGCTGATCGCATTCTCAGGATAGCAGAAAAAATCACCGGAGATGGATACATTTGAGAAACGGCCTTCGCGAAACTCAAAAATCGCCCTTATCAGTCCGCCGGGCGCCTTATGGACCCTCTCGGCAACCTTCATGCCCTCACGTATCTTGACCTCACGGCCCGATATCCGCCGCCCCTTCCGGCCGGTCCAGTCACGGCTTAACATCCATGCGGCCAGTTCATCCATCTTGTCTTTAAGGTCGCTATCCTTTTCACGAGGAGTAAGCGGGCCGAGCAGTTTTTCAAATTCTTCTCTCATGAGCGCGTTCAAGCTTGCTTCATCCCATCTTAACGCCTCAGCCGTCCCCAGTTCCCGGCGGATGGTGGTCAGGTTTTCTTCCATGGTCTGGTGGATCTTGTCGCGGAACTTTTCATGAGGCACCTTGAGGATACGCGACATCATTTCATAGTTGAAATCCAGGATGAGATTCCCGACAAAGACCAGGCAGTCCCCAATCTCGCCCACGCCGGTGCCTGATATCTTGCGCCCGCTCACAATCACGTCATTAACAGGCTTATATTCCGCCTGTATGCCGATCCGGCGGTAGGTGTTGACCACCGGTTCGAGAAATTCTCGATAAAAGGCCTCTTTTTTCAAAGGGGCTATCGGATTGTCCCGGTGGAGGATGAGCTGGTAAAAAAGCTGGTCTCCGTCGAGATAGACTGTTCCGCCTCCGACCTCACGCCTGAAAACAGGGATGTCATTGGCCTGGCAGAACTCGAGGTCCAGCTCCTGGTCCAGCCCCTGGTGAAAACCGACGCAGACATACGGACTGGCCGGTGAAACCAGAACCAGCGACTCACGCCCCAGCCTGGCCAGGGCATGATAAATGAGCTGGGACTCCTGCCAGGGCACCTTTCCCAGATTATACAATTCCAAGTTAATTTCCCCTGATTGAAATGAAAATTAAGAAGACCCCTATGGCTGAAGCGCTCGATAAATTAGCTCGGTGATGTCCAGGACCTCGATGGGAATCTGGTTCCGTTTGACATAAGCGGTCATGGTTCTGACGCATTGCTGGCACGCGGTGATCACGGCCTGCGCCCCTGTGGCCCTGACCTCCTCGATTTTCTGCCGTGCAATCTCTTCGGAAAGGCCGGCGTCTATCATCTCCAGGTTGCCGCCCCCGCCGCAGCACCGGCAGTTCTCTCGATTTGCCAATAGCTCGACCAGCTTCACACCTGGGACAGCCCGGATGAGCTCTCGCGGCGCTTCAAAGACCCGCGCCCCGCGGCCCAGATCACAGGGATCATGGTAGGTCACGGTCAGGGGAAGTTCCGTCAAGGAAATCCGCCCCTCTTTGACCAGATCGAGCAGGAACTCCGTGCTATGCGCCATCCTGAACTCCGCGGGATAGAACTCCCGCCACATCTGAAAACAGGTCGGGCAGGCGAACAAAACCATGGAGGCATGTTTCTTCCGGACGGCCTCAACATTGTGATCAATAAACTCCTGTATCAATTCCTGCTGGCCTGATCCCAGCAGGGGAAACCCGCAGCACCATTCCTCCTCGCCAAGCAGGGTGAAGTCCACCCCAGAAGCTTCACATATCGAAGCCAGGTTAATGGGAATCCTTTGAGCTAGCGGATAGTAGGCGGCCACGCAGCCGGTAAAATAGACAACCTCAGCTTCATCTTTGATAAAACCGTGCTCCGGGACCTCCTCCATGTCCTCCACCCACTCGGCCCGCTCCTCGTTGTCTTCAGCAAAGACGTTCCGGCTTTCAAGGAGATTCTCCCGAATCTGATCAATCTTTTCCGGGTAGGCCTGGGAATGAACCATGTCATGGCGCAGGGAAAGCCACAAATCCCTGAGGTGGATGCCTACCGGGCAGACCTCCTGGCAGTTCCCGCATAAGGTACAACGAAAAACCGTCTCGCTTAACTGTTCGAGGCTCTGGGGTGAGATTTGTCTTCGGCCCAGGAGCCTTGCCTTCAGGCCGGACCTTTTTTTCAGAATCTCTTTCAGCCCTTTGAGACGGTAAAGGCCGGACAGATGCCCGTCCTGAGAGGCCGATACCGCAGGGCAGATGTCAACACACAACCGGCAGTTAGTGCAGGCCTCCGTCTGAATCAAGTGAAAAAGGCTGTAATCCCGGTGAGCCATGCTCAGGTGACTTTATATTTCTCGATGTCGGCCAGGAGCCATTCCGTGACCGCTTCGGTCCCCTGAATTAAGTTGTCCAATTCACTCATATCAACCGGCCTGATCTTATACATCCAGCCCTGCCCGTAGCAATCTTCATTAATCAGAATCGGTTTCATTTCCAACTCCTGATTAGAACTTACCAGTTCACCATTCACAGGGGCAAAGACCTTGCCGAGCCACTTGCCCGACTCCACCTTGGCAAACTTCTTGCCCGTTTTTAACTGCTTTCCCTCAGCGGGAAGCTGAACATAAACCACCAGCCCGGCCATCTGCTGGGCAAAATCGTCCATGCCCATGACCAGAACATCTCCTTCCCTCCTGATCCAAAAATGGCCTTCCTGGTAATAAAGATCATCAGGCAGGTGGTAGCCTTGTATTTCCATTATTCTTCCTCCTTAACTTTGAAAGCTCTTTTTTCATACTCTGAAACGGCATTTATGGCCAGAGAAACTGGGGCCATAATGATGTGAAGCATACGGCTGAAAGGCAGATAGGCCACGAAAGCCCCGGTTAAAACAGCGTGTATGTTCCACAGGATAACGTAAGGTGTGGTCAGCCCGGAAGCGCCGGCCATGAGGCGGCTGACGGCCTTCCCCACAAAGGCAAACCCCGCCCCTTCCGAACCGCCGGTCATGGCGATGCGCATCCCTTCCAGGAAGAAGCCGTTGATGACCAGAACACCCATCAGGCCCAAGGCGATCCAATCAGGACGAGGCAGGCCGGGAACCTTGCCCGTGCGGGCCAGGGCGCGGCGTAATATCGCCAGAACCACCCCTGCGATGACCATGATACCGGTCAGGTCGAACAGGAAGGCGGTAATGGCATGATTCTGGTCCAGCATGATCCGGGTTACGGACCACCGCCCCGCAGCTTCCGAGAAGACGAGCGCAATGATGCCCCAGGTAAACCGAAAAACAAAAGGCAGAAAGATCAGGCTGTGGATCGTCCAGCGCACAGACGACTGCCGCCAGAGTCTTCGATTGAGCAGTGTCTCCAGAAACAGAGCCCTGACTATCAAGAGCAGTTTAACCGAAAACACGGTTCTCAAGGCAGAGAGAACCCATGCAAAGGACCGCCCGCCTGGCTCCGCCTTACCTCTAATAAAAGCAGCGCCCGCCCAGACCAAAACCAGGTTTATAATTCCAATGGCAAAAATCACCAGGGCAACGATGGTTACGGTATTCCTCACCGAAAAGCTGGCCGCATGGCAGGGCATGCAGATAA
>JAFDHD010000174.1 GCA_019308995.1 Deltaproteobacteria bacterium
GTAGGTGTTCCTGTGCGGATCTATTCTGCAAATATGCGCCGGATATTCTATTGGATTAAGGTATAACAATGGCGTGAACCGGATGCGGTAAAGCGGGACATCCCTTAAGTTTTTAAAATTCATGATAATATAAAAATTCGGCTAAGAAACTGAGAGTTCCAGATATCTCTCCAGACCCTCAAAATATCATCCACCTCAAAAATCTGTGATATGTCTGACATAGGTAAACTAAGTTTCTCACAATAGCTTTCGTCATCAAACTTCCAATGCCATGGATTTCAATGATCATTATCCAAACATGGATTATTTTGAAGCCGAGGTTTTCCAATATACTTGATTTTGTCTGCATTCAGGTAGATGATGATGCAAGAAACCTGAAATCCGAAGGAGGCAATCATGGATAGAACTAAAATGTACAAAGACCTGGCCAAACATCTGGACCAGGCCCCCATTGGCGCCCCTATGTCACCGGCGCTCATTAGTCTGTTGGAAATACTCTTTCCCGAAGAAAACGAAATCAACGTCGCCCTCAAACTGCCCCTGGTGATCAAGACGCTCTCCGAACTCAAAGAGCTGTATAGCGACGTACCCGACATCGAGGACATCCTGGACCGTATGGCCAAGCGAGGCACGGTATTTGTCAGCCAGCGCCCCGGCCAGGAAAAGAAGTACCGGCTACTGCCTTCCGTGGTCGGCTGGGCCGAAACGCCCTATTGGGGGGGGAAAGACACCCCGGAAGCCCGCAAGATGGCCCCCCTGTGGCTCCAGTATCGGGAAGAGGCCTATGCGCAGGAAATGACCCGTGGTGTTCCTCCCACCCGCGTCATCCCCGTTTCCCAGACCGTTCAGGATCCCCGTAATGTCCTGCCCTTCGACGCCCTCAAACCCATGGTCGAAGCGACTTCCTACCGGGCCGTCGGGCACTGCCCCTGCCGTAAGATCAAGACCTTTGTTGGTGCGGGTTGTGATCATTCAACGGAAAACTGCCTCCACTTCGGTAGCATGGCCAGGTACATGGTCGAACAGGACATGGCCCGGGAAATAACTGTCGAGGAGACGCTCCAGATATTAAAAGACTCCAACGAGGAGGGCCTGGTGCACGTCGGCGACAACATAGAAGGCCATCTGGCCACGATCTGCAATTGTTGCGGTTGCTGCTGCAACTTCCTGGCTACCAAAAACCAGATGGGGCTTCAGACCTTTTCCGTCTCCAACTACGTGGCCCAGGTTGATATCGAGACCTGCGCCGCCTGTGGCACCTGCGAAGAACGATGCCCCATGGGGGCCATCGCTGTCGGTGATGAAGAATACGCTGTAGTGGACGCCGACAAATGCATCGGCTGCGGGGTTTGCACGCCCACCTGCCCCACTGAATCCGTGGACTTGATCCTGCGCGGGGAAGTCAAACCACCGCCCAATTTGGAAGAATTCATGACCGCTCGTTTGAGCAAACCCTGACTCAATTATTCTGTAATTTCATAAAGCGCCCGCACGTCCGGGCTCATAGCCTCCAGGTGTTCCCGGGCCTCCTCGGGTGAAACGGCCTTCAACGATCCGTCTTCCAGCTGGATCACCACGCCGGCTTCCGTCAGCATTTTGAAACGCTTCGTCCGGACTTCCTTGTCCGGATGGCAGATGAGCTGGCAATGACCACAGGTGAGCTGCCCCTTGCTGTTCGGCAGGAGGGCGTGGTAAAAGCCGATGCCCGGTTTGGGCCGAGAGGCATACGGCTTGATGGCGCTACGGAGGGCGTCCAGGAACTCTGCGTCTTTTTCCGGTATGGGGAACCGGGCCGGCGACCAGGTGGACCACTTGCCAGTCTTGGACAGGCCGGAAAACCCGCCGCAGACGTAGTCGCAGCGGTTGTAGCTCTGCCGCCTGGCATAGGAGAATTCAACCCCGCCCAGGGTGACGGTGGTTTTTTCGTCAGGGTGCATCAGGCCAGAGGCGCAAGCGGACAGACACAGCCGGCACTCGTCGCAGTAGTTATCCTCGGCAGGCAGGGGGTCCGTGGGCGCCAATTCGGCCTCTGTAACCACAGAACCCAAAATGACGGCCGCCCCTTCTTTTTTCCGGATGACGTTGCCAGACAGCCCGAAGTGCCCAATCCCGGCGCGCACGGCCAGGTAGCGATGCGAAATCGTGGGTTTCTCGTCAAAAGGACCCCGCGGCGTGTCTTTCCGGTAAACGAAATTCGATTCGACCGGAACGGCGGCATGCCCCTTCATTTCCAAATAGCGGGTTAATTCCAAGGCAATGCCGCTGGCAAGGGTGTTCGTGCGGACGTTGTCCAGGCAGTGCCCGGTAAAGTCCTCTTTCTTCAGGAACCGTTCGATCTTTTCCTGGTCCAGCGCTAGGGCGAAAACGACGGCCGACTTGGCGCCATCCAATACGTACGGCAGATCAGTAGACGGCGGTCCCCCGACAAGGGTTTCGGTCGTGACAACGCCCACGTCTATGGCCCCGGCGTTCACTACCAGATCTTTCACGAATTGGGAAAGATCTTCATAACGCTTCTTGTCTTTTACCATTTTCTAAACCTCCTCGACCCGGCAGGGCACGTAGCGGTGTAGCGGCGTACCGGCCAGGCGTTCACGATTTTTAGCCGGGGACAGACGGTTGACGTTGGTCCCGTAAACCTGGCCCCGGTATTTCAAGCCAAAGCCGTGTGGCAGGACCACATGACCAGAACCTCCGGTTCGTATATTCTTGAAAAAATCGGGACACTCTAACCTGCCCCCAATTAATGTACCATTTCTAAAGCTAGATTTGAACGCATTTTATCCTTATAAAAGCCCAGCGCCCAAACCGGCCATTTCCCAGGTTTTTTAACAGCTTATCAAATAAGAAAAAGTTACGGTTCTGGGGATAGATGCCAGCGACATAGATTATTTCAACAGGCTAGGGAATGATGCCTTTGTCTTTTAGTTTTTCTATATCTTCCCAGGTGTAATTCATCTCCAAAAGTATTTCTTCATTGTGTTGGCCGATCTCCGGGGCGAGCATTCTTATTTGAGGAACCTCCTTATTGAGGCGAATGGTGGTGGTCACGATCTTAGTCGGTCCAAAGGATGGATGCTCCACTCCCACAATGTTGTCGCTGGCCAGGATCTGGGGGTCTTCTGCCACCTCATTAAAACTTGAAGGAATATGCGTCCAGACAATTCCGTGTTCATCGAGTAATTTGCCCCATTCATCTCTCGTCTTCTCAGCGAAAGCCTCATCTAAGATAGCGATCAATTCAACGTTGTTCTCTATCCTTTTATCGCGGACACTGAGCTTGGGATTGTGCTCGAGGCCCTCCCGTCCAATGGCCTTGCATAGCGGAGACCAGTAAACGTCGTCTGGTATGCAGACGATCAAAATCCATATATCGTCCTTGGCCACGTAGTAGTTGAGCATAGGCATAGGATTGTTGATTTGATCTCTTGGCAAGCGGGGCGGCTCCTGGCCAGCAGAGAGGGCTATTTGAATGGCGCAGCTGGGGGACATTTTTATGTTGCTTACACAACGCTCAATTTAGATTAACATCTCCATTCAACCTGGCTACTCTGTTCTTTAACGAAGATTCAGCAACTCAGAAACTCAGAACCAAGATTCGCCGATGAAACCGGTTACATTAACCGTTCGGATTGGGTATGGGTATTTACGGGAAAACATATGATCATCATATGGCCGTGTCACCCGGGACTTATTACTGGGGCGGTTATTTCAGCCATTCCTGGTGGATTGATTCCAAGGAAGAATTGATCGGTCTGATTATTAATCAGCAGGTCGCCGGTTCGACTCCCATCGCCGGCTTCAATAATTTCAAGGACTTAAGTCAATTGACTTAAATCCTTTTATTTTATCGGTAAGCTTGCGGTAAGCAAAGAGATTAATTTGGTGGACCAGCTTTATTATCTCTTTAACTTTTATCAGGGATCCAACGGATACAAACAAGATTTCTGTTAACCACTTTGTCGGCGGTTCGAGTCCGTCCCGGGGAGCCAATGATTTCAAGAACTTAGGCTAATTAGCTTAAGTCCTTTTTCTTCCTGGGAAGCATATGGGAAGCATGCGAATGGATTTCAGAGTCAGGCATTCTCGCTATGAACTGGGCGTCACACTATTCGACCGCCACCGGCTTCACTTTTACACCGCCATTTAGAATCAATGGCTCCCTTGCCGGGGTTTTCTTGATACTTCTATCTTATCAAAGGTTCGGCCAGGCCTTTGATCTTATTCTATTATCGTAGGCTTGACTGCAAGTGATATATCCAAAAAATAACAAAAAATATAAGGCAGCTAAATTAGGTTAATATCGGCGGAAACAGCGTTCTTTTTTCATTACGAGAGCACTTATATGAAACCTATATAAAAAGATCTGACTCAGCTTATGTTTATTTAATTAGTGCCTGTCCGGTTTTCTAAGTATTTGGTTTAAAAGTAAAAAAAGCGCATTTTATGCTGGCCATTAGTTCTTCGGATAGTGTAGAATAAGTTATAACGTCTTAAAA
>JAFDHD010000175.1 GCA_019308995.1 Deltaproteobacteria bacterium
CGTGGCTCTGAAGGAGACGGCCTATGCCTTCGACTCCACTACGATCGATCTTTGCCTTTCGCTCTTCCCTTGGGCGCGATTCCGGGAACACAAAGGCGCGGTCAAGCTGCATACTTTGATGGACCTGCGCGGCAGCATCCCTTGTTTTATCCGCATCACAGAAGGAAAAACACACGATGTCAACATCCTCGACGAACTGCTTCTGGAACCAGGGGCCATCTATATTATGGATCGTGGTTATATCCATTTCCGCCGCCTGTATACCTTCACCCGGAACATGGCTTTCTTCGTCATTCGGGCCAAACGCAACCTCGATTACAGCCGACGTTCATACCGACAGGTAGACAAATCAACAGGCCTCAGAAGCGACCAGACCATCATCCTCAAAGGCCCAAAGACATCCCAGGAGTACCCGGAACCTCTTCGGCGCATAAGCTATTTCGACGCCGAGACCCGCAAGCGGCTCGTGTTTCTGACAAACAATTTCACACTGCCACCTTTAACCATTTCTCAACCATACAAATGTCGCTGGCAGGTGGAACTATTTTTCAAATGGATCAAACAAAACCTCCGCATAAAGACCTTCTATGGAACCTCGGAAAACGCCGTGAAGACTCAAATTTGGACAGCCATCAGCGTCTATGTGCTCGTAGCCATCGCCAAGAAGGAACTCAATCTGAACCGCAGTTTGAGCCAAATCTTGCAAATCATCAGCATTACTTTATTCGAGAAAAGTCCCATTTTTCAAGTGTTGACGGCCTCATACAACAAAATCATAGAGGAGGCTGCTGGCAACCAACTGACATTATTCGACTCTTAACCGGACAGTAGTGTTAGTTCATATAACTTGGCAGACTTCGGAAGAGGTAGATAGAACTCAGCATCAATAAAACAAAGCTTAGGAGATTTCATATGTCCGAAGCAGACGCTATTAAAGCAGTAGAGGCCTATTTCAAAGCGTTCAACGCAGAAGATGGGGAGACAATCCGATCATTACTCCACTACCCTCATGTTATAATTGCTGATCGCAGGGTCATCATCATGCATGATCCTTCAGAATTTATAAGCTTTAGCAAAGGATTGTCCAAACGGGAGGGGTGGCACCATAGCACTTTGGATTCATTGAAATCCGTACATACATCAGAAGAAAAAGTTCATTTCACAATCGAGTTTAGCCGTTATAAGGCCGATGGAACCAGGTATGCCAGCTATAATGGGATCTGGATCATGACTAAAGAAGGTGGGAACCATTGGGGCTTGCTCGTTCTATCTACCTCCCTTGATCTCCTCATAATAAAATAATGTAAAACGAAAAAGCCACGTACCAACGAAGCACAGGTACACTAAGGATGGGAGGAAAAGATGCTTCAGGAGATCACCCTAAAAGTAAATGGTCAGATCCATCAGGTTAACGTAGAACCTGATACACCGTTGCTCTATATTTTACGCAACGACTTAGGCTTGAAGGGGGCAAAGTTCGCTTGTGGTCTGGAACAGTGCGGCGCGTGTAAGATCATCATCGACGGGCAGGCTGTGCCGTCATGCCGAATATCGGTTAGGTCTGTTCAGGGTCGTGAGATCACGACATTGGAGGGTCTTGGCACGGCTGACGATTTGCATCCGCTTCAGAAAGCCTTCATTGATGAACAGGCCGTCCAGTGCGGCTTTTGTGTATCGGGAATGATCATCGCCGCAAAAGCCCTGCTTGATCGGGACCCTCACCCGACTGATGCCCAAATAAAGGCCGAGATGGCGGATAATCTCTGCCGCTGTGGTGTATATGATCGGATCCTCAGAGCGATAAAAGTCGCGGCCGGGCTTTCTGAACAATCCCCTTCGTACGGGGATGAATTCGAAAGAGAGGGGGAATTTAAACCAGAACTTCAACTCCCAGCCCAAACCGATGATTTACCCGGCTCTCTCATGTGGACGCCCGATCTTGACTCATGGATTCGCATCAACACCGACGGCACCATTACTGTTTTTACCGGCAAGGTTGAACTGGGTCAGGATCTCAGAACTTCCGTGGCTATGATCGAGGCTGAGGAGTTGGATGTATCTCTCGAGCGAATTAGGGTTGTGATGGCAGATACGGCCCAAACGCCTAACGAGGGTTATACAGCAGGCAGTATGTCTTTGGAAACCTCGGGTACGGCCATTCGCCAGGCAGCCGCTGAGGCCCGTCAAATAATGCTATCAGCGGCGCATAATGAATTGAAACTCCCTATTGAACGCTTCAAGGTAATTGATGGTACCATTACCGATCCAGTGAGCGAACGTAGTATCACCTACTGGGATCTTTACGGCGGAAAAAAATTTAATCATCGGGCGGAAGGGATCGGCCGACCTAAACCACCGGAAAAGTATAATATTGTAGGTCGCACAACGGGACGTCTTGATCTGCTGGCCAAGGTGACCGGTGACGCTTTTTTTGTACACGATTTGGATCTTCCGGATATGGTTCACGGTCGGGTCATCCGACCACCTGATTACAATGCCCGTTTGGTTTCCGTAAACGAAGAAACGGTGTCTAGGATGCCGGGCGTTCTTAAAGTAGTTCGGGACGGTAGTTTTCTGGCCGTTATCGCCGAACGCGAAGAACAGGCCGTCAAGGCCATGGAAGAACTGCGAAAAGCCGCGGTCTGGGAATCAGATATAACCCTCCCACCCCAGGAAGCGCTTTTTGATCACCTGTTGAGCCAGCCGGATCAAGCTTTCCTCTTGGTTAACGGCACACCCGTGGACGGTCCAGTCCCTCAGATCGAAATACCGGTAGAGGCGGCACGGACTCTGGACGCCACTTATTACCGGCCTTACCACGCGCATGCGTCACTTGGACCATCGGCCGCGGTAGCGCAACTGATTGACGGCAAGCTAACAGTCTGGTCTCACAGTCAGGGGGTCTACCCGCTGCGAGCAGCGATAGCAAATGTTCTGGGCTTGCCCCAGGATGATATACACGCTATCCACATGGATGGTCCAGGCTGCTACGGTCACAATGGGGCCGATGATGCCGCTCTGGACGCTGCGCTTCTGGCTCGGGCTTTACCTGGACGACCCGTATCGCTCAAGTGGATGCGAATTGATGAAAACACCTGGGAGTCCTACGGTACGGCCACGGTGGTCAAGATGCAGGCCAGCCTGAACAATGGCGGGGAGGTAATTGATTGGAATCATGATGTCTGGGCCTACACTTACTCAGGTCGCCCCCATCCGGACGGAGACAGTTCCCTCTTGTTGGCTGCCTGGCATTTGGCCGAGCCTTTTAAGCGCCCTCAACCCCGACCCGGGAAAGGATACCATGGCGGTATCCATCGCAACGCCGATCCGCTGTACGTCTTTCCCCGCCAACGCGTGGTTAAACACTTTTTACCGGACAGCCCCTTGCGTACATCAGCATTGAGGGGATTAGGCTCCTATGCCAACGTCTTTGCTATAGAATCGTTCATGGACGAGCTAGCCTGCGAGGCTGGCGCTGATCCCGTTGAATTCCGCTTGCACCATCTGAAAGATGATCGCGCGAGGGCCGTTATCGAAGCTGTGGCGGAAAAGGCGGGTTGGTTTTCAGATAAGGATTCCCGAGGCAATGACCGGGGGCAAGGTATCGCCTTTGCCCAGTATAAAAACCGGCAAAGTTACGTAGCGGTGATCGTTAACCTGAGCGTGAATCGAACCAGCGGGCAGATTCGTCTGGAAAGGGCTAGTCTCGCCACCGATTCAGGGCAAATCGTCAACCCCGAGGCCGTAAGCAGTCAGCTCGAGGGAGTGTTTATTCAATCAGCCAGTTGGACACTAAGAGAGCAGGTTGCCTTTGACCAAAATGGCATCATCAGCGTCGATTGGCACACCTACCCGATTTTACGCTTTCACGACGCGCCTAAAATCGAGACAGTACTGCTCAACCAACCAGGCCAGCCTTATCTTGGCATTGGCGAAGGCGCACAGGGACCAGTGCCAGCAGCTATCGCCAACGCGCTCTTTAACGCGGTCGGTATCCGCCTACGTCAGATCCCTTTCACACCAGATCGAGTCAAGACGGCCTTGAAAAGTAACTAGAATTGAATTTGCCCTTTTTCCTAAAAAAGCTTTAACCGAAGACGGTTCAAAAAATTGTCGGTTTCGAGATGAGATGATCAACTCCTCCAAATTCCAGATATAGTATTCCTTCGTTACTTTTTGAAATTGCATTAATTTGCCTAGACCTGAGGTATCTATACGCCAGATTAGACAAAACTCCGGTTTCATCGGATGCACGCTAGACGTAACTCTGAACCCTGCGCTAAGGCATACTAGATATTGGGCCCGACCTTCATTGCCAAATTACCATTCAATTTGACAATTCGATTTTATCTAACTAATCTGTCCTCATGCTTTGAAAATATAAATTTAAAAAAATGGTTCTTCTCCAAAAGAGTTGGCAACTAGATACGATACCCGATATGTAGAAATTGAAACCA
>JAFDHD010000176.1 GCA_019308995.1 Deltaproteobacteria bacterium
ACCCTTTTCGGACATTTCTCTGGCACAGCGACCACTTCTCCCTGCCGTCAGGCTGCGCCAGCCTGGCTTTCTCTGAAGCCAGTCCCCATCAGGCTTTTATCAGCCGGACCTACCCGGCAATCGGTTTGCAGTTTCATCCGGAAATGACCCTGGGCACGATCAGGTCAGCCGCGGAGCGATTTGGCAAGGATTGGGTCCAAGGGCCTTATGTGGCGGGCAAGGAAGCTATTTTAGCTCAAACGGATCATATGCCAGATACCTACTGGCTTATGGTGACCCTGCTCGACAACATGGAAAAGGAGTTCGGAGGCCCGGACCGCACCCCGGCCAAAGTTGAAATTACAACTGCAATATGTAATAATGAGTTGTCTTAGATTTCATGATATGGCAATCAACTTTCGAAAATTGGAACCCTCGAAAACGGAAGATTAATTTGGGGAGTCTAAAATGCGTCACTTTTCAATGTTACTAAATGAAACCGAAAATGATTAGCGGTAGGTGTTGGTAGCGATTATGGCAAGCTATACGTAACAAAAGCTGTTTTTCCTATTATTTATAGCAAGTTACATGGTGTTATCTTTTCCTGTTATTCAGTTGAATTGTTCCGAAAATTGAAGAATATCATCAGTATTGTTAAATATGCTGAGATTCAAGTATAATGCAAGAATGTATGAACGCTCGTACATTGCCACAAAGAGGTTATCGAGGAGGTTTTTTGCTGATCCGTATAAGACACCATGATAAAACATTCAAAGAGACGCAAGTGTCTGATTGATATAGATATATTGTTTAAGCCATCGGCAAAAAAAAAGAGTTTTATACGGCCAGAAAACTGGGATTCCGCGTCTTCTGCGGATCAATCTAATAATTGTTGGCCGGAGAGAAACATGAAAACGAATCGCCTTATTCGCTATTCTGTTACTACAATACTGATCATGTGCATAATGGGAGGGATTGTAATGGCAGCCCCAGTACCATCCGAAATTAAATCTGTGGTGGCTTTCATTTTCTTTACAAACGAGGAAGGAAAGCTCATTCCGAATGGAACGGGCTTTTTCGTAGGAGTTAAGAATCCTTCTAATCCTAATTCGTTCAGTGTGTATCTGGTTACTGCGAAACACGTTCTATATAAGCCGAAAACAACCGATTTCTTCGATAAAGTGTTCGTTCGGTTGAACAAGAAAGATGGTGGCTCGCAAATCGGTTCTATCCCCATAATTGCTGAAGGCGAGCAACGCACTGTTTTCACGCACAGTGATTCTTCAGTAGATATCGCCATCATTCCGTTTCTCCCTGATCAAGATAAGTTTGATTTCAAGTTTCTTCCTGACGATATGATCACGACAAAAGAGACCTACAAAGAGCTTAAGATTCGTGAAGGCTCTGACGTATTTTTCACCGGCCTATTTATGCCGTACCCGGGGGCTGAGAGAAATTACCCTGTCGTTAGATTCGGAAAAGTTGCTCTTGTGACAGAAGAGCAAATTGAGTGGCAAGGTAAATTGATGGAACTTTATCTTATTGAAGCGGGATCATACGGCGGGAACAGCGGTGCACCGGTCTTCTTCTATTTAGGTAGCGATCGTGAGCCGGGAAGCATTGTAGTCGGCTCTCCCATTCTCAAACTGGCAGGTGTTATGCAAGGTACATTCCTCGATGCCCATGAGATCAAAATCGTTGAAACTAAGAAGGTGCCGATTGCAGTTTCAAACATGGGGATCGCGGCAGTCGTACCAGGGTATAAACTTCATGAACTCCTTTTTAGCAACGAACTCAAGGGGAAAAGAGGCTTTTAAGCCTAATCTTACTACGTTAAGGCTACAATCCGGTTAAACATAATTTATTTGAATCGCCCCAGGATTGGAAATTCTCAAGTTTCCATCGTTACGTAAGAAAAGGGATTTATGATCAAAATTGGGGTGCAAGCCAAGAATTGATCTTTGAAAATGAGGTCGGACATGAATAAATATGTTGGGTTTCGCTTCGCTCTACCCAACCTACATGGCTTTCCTGATCATCCTCATTTGTGTCAGAATCCCAGAGCCTGGTTGACCAGAATCACTGAGATATCAGACATCATCGGCTTACGATGCAGAATAGTTGTAATGCGGCAGATTCGCTGCGGCACATCGCAGTCCATCGCAGTCATTGCATATCCCTGTTTCGGCACAGGGCGTTTTCATACCAAGACTCTTAGCCCTCATCGGCCAGGCTGTCTTCATCGCCGCCAGAGCCCTGATAGATGTTCCACCACTTGTAGTAGGTCTTACGAGATATGCCACAATTCTTACAAGCTCGGGTGACGCTGCCTAGTTCCCTGGCCTCGATAAACCAATTTAATCTTCGCCTAATCTGCTCTTCTCTGGTAAATTGCATCCTATGGGTAACCTCCGTTATGGGTGATGTAACTTGTGCAGAGTTAACACCTTCGGAGTGTTACCCATGTTTTAAAACTACACATGCATCAATAGAATCCTTGTGGACATCCAAACCAATATACAGTAAATTAGTCTCCATGGTCTGCCTCCTTTGTTGTGGCTCTGAGTTATGAAGTTTTTTACTTCGCCTCACAGCTTAACCCCTGTTCGCAAAGGGCAGGCCAAATACTTTCAACCATTATGTTTGATCAGTCTTTCGATTGTTTTCCTGTCCGGTTGCCGCTTTAGTAGTGCAGGCGTTATACAGGACAAGACTCATACACAAACTGAAAACTAGAGGAAGGAATGGCTATGGAATTTAAATTCAATGAAAAAGAAGAGGCCTTCTATAATGAAGTGGAAGACTTCCTGAAGAAAGAACTTCCGCCGGACTGGCCTGATATACCCCTTGTCTGGCCCGGCGGTTACAGCCCCAGTGGTTACCGCACCGAGGAAAACTACAAGACAGCCGAAAGGTTCAGGGCCAAGATAATCGAAAAGGGATGGCTCACAATCTCATGGCCCAAAGAATATGGCGGCAAAGAATACACCAACATGGAACAGGCCATATTCGATGAACGGATGAGCTATTATCGCGCCCCGGTCGTTGATGTCATCGCCGCCGGGATAGTCGGGCCGACACTCCTGAGGATCGGGACCGAGGAACAGCAGAAGCAATGGATCCCCAAGATCGCTTCAGGTGAAATCCGTATGTGGCTCGGATATAGCGAACCCAACGCCGGATCGGATCTGGCCGGAATCCAGACCACGGCCATTGAGGACGGCGACGAATATGTTTTAAATGGCCAGAAGGTCTGGTCAAGCGGCGCTCATGTCATGGACTATGCCTGGCTCATCGCCAGGACGGATCCCAGCGCCAGAAGACACCGCGGGGTCAGCTTCTTCATCGTTGATAACAAAAGTCCGGGCATCACCATGCGCCCGGTGCTCAACATTCTGGGCCAGCATCATTTCAACGAGGTTTTTTACGATAACGTCCGCGTTCCCAGAGAGAACCTGATCGGCCAGAAGAACAGAGGCTTCTATCACCTCATGACCGCCCTGGATTTTGAGCGGGTTACGCTGGTGGGTATTGGCGGGTTCAAGCGCATGTTCGAGGAAATTGTGGATTATGTCAAAACAACGGAGCGCGACGGCAGGCCTATGAGCGAAAACAGGTCGGTGAAAAATAAACTGGCCGAAATCGCCACCAAGATCGAGATTGGGTATATACTCGTCTGGAGAACCGCCGAAATGCTGGACAAGGGGAGGGACCCCCACGTGGAATCCTCGATTCTCAAAGTGGTTTCCACTGAGCTTGCCCAAAGCATAGCCGAGGTGGCCATGGATATTATGGGACCATACGCCCAGATCGTCGAAGAATCGGATTATACCCCCATAAGGGCCCTTATACCCCGCGGATTTCTAGAGAGCATTTCCGCCACCATCGGGGCCGGTACGTCTGAAATTCAGCGCAATATCATTGCCCGGCGGGGCCTGGGTTTACCCAGGGAATGAAAGGGGTACATGAGTCATGGATCTCAATCTGAATATCGAACAGAGTATTCTTAAGGATTCCGCCAGAGATTTCCTAAAAGCCGAATGTCCCAAATCCCTCGTGCGGGAAGTGAGGGAGTGGGAGGATGATTACCCGGAAGAACTTTGGCATAAGATGGCGGAAATGGGCTGGATGGGTGTTTTGATCCCCGAGGAATACGACGGAATTGGGGGGGATTTTCTTGATCTGACTATCCTCATTGAAGTCATGGGACAGGCCTGCCTGCCCGCGCCTTTCTTCTCCACTGTCGTCATCGGAGGCACGGCTCTTTTGCTTGCCGGTTCTAAAGAACAGAAAAAGGACCTTTTGCCAAAGATAATCGCCGGGGAACTGGTTGTTTCCTATGCGCTGATTGAACCGGGGAACTGGTACGGCTTCTCTAATGTCAATACCAGCGCTGTGGAGGAAGGTGATTCTTACATCATTTCCGGCACAAAACTGTTCGTGGAATACGCCCGGTCAGCGAACTATATTCTCTGCGCGGCCCGAGTAGCAAACGAGGGTCTGGCCCTGTTTCTAGTCAAAGCGGACAACCCCAGCATTAAGATGAAGCTGTTTAATACGCTGAGCTATGACAAGCAGTGCGAAGTTGTCTTCGAGGACGTCAAGGTGCCCAAAGAGAATCTACTGGCCTTGGGCCAACCGGCTAACGATTTGCTGGCCACTCTCGAGGAAAGGGGTGCGCTAGCCAAATGCGCCGAGATGCTCGGCTGCATGCAGCCGGCCTTCGAGATGAGCTTGGCTTATGCCAAGGAGCGCGAGCAGTTCGGCCGGTTGATCGGAACTTTTCAGGCTATCCAGCACCACTGCGTCAACATGGTCATTGACCTTAACAGCGCCCGTTATATTACTTACCTGGCCGCATGGAAGATCGCCCAGGGGCTGCCGGCGGCAAAGGAGGCGGCCATGGCCAAGTCTTACACCAGCGCGGCTTCCAATCGAGTGATAAAACTGGGGCATCAAATTCACGGGGCAATATCCTATTGCGACGAGCACGATATGCACCTTTTCTATCGCAAAGCCAAGGCCGCGTCCATTGCCTTCGGGGATACGGACCATCATCTGGAAAAGGTAGCCCAACACCTTGGACTCTAAGGAATCTGGAAGCAAATCAAAATGAATCACCATGGCTATTTCAGAACAATTGCTGTAACAACTTAATAAATACCTTAAGTAAGTAGGAGAAGAATCAATGAGTAAAAGAATTCTCAGAACGAAACTCTGTGACATTTTGAATATCGAATATCCCATACTGAGCGCCGGGATGGGGCCGAGTCTGGTCGGTGAAAAGGCTGGGGCTACAGTTGAACTTGTAGTGGCCGTTTCCGAGGCAGGTGGGCTAGGCGTGTTGGGCGCGGCGGGCTTTACGGTCGAGGAGATGAGAGAGCAGATTCGTGAGATTAAAAAGCTGACCGATAAGCCGTTTGGAGTGGATATACTTCTTCCGAAACAGTTCGTCGAGATGGGTGATCAGCCGTTTGAAAAAGGCGCTGAAATTCCATTGACTGAACTGATTAAAAGGCTTCCCAAAGAGCACTTTGAATGGCTCATGAAAATTAAAGAGGAAATGAGGCTGCCGGATCTGGAGTCATCGTTTGCCTCAGGAAGCACGACCTCACGGCCCAACGCTTCAGTCAAAGCCTGCATAGAAGAGGGGGTTCCGCTCTTTTGCGCCGGTCTTGGCAATCCAGGCTTTATGGTTGAAGACGCTCACGCGGCTGGCATGAAAGTACTGGGCATTTCTGGAAATACAAAGAATGTGAGGCGCATCGCCCAGGCCGGCGCGGATTTGGTCGTGGCACAGGGCCACGAAGCCGGCGGCCATACGGGGCGCGTCGGGTCTATGGCCTTATGGCCTCAGGCGGTTGACGCGGCGGCTTCGACTCCGCTTTTAGCAGCCGGGGGAATAGGTGATGGCCGGGGCTTGGCCGCGGCGCTGGCTGTTGGGTGTGTTGGCGTATGGGTAGGCACCCGTTTTCTGGCATCGGTCGAAGCCGGGGCGCTACCCATACAGAAGGAAACCATTGTCGAGGCCACGGACGAGGACACGAGGAGAACTTATCTCTATACAGGTAAAACTTCCCGTGCAATCTACAATCAGCTGCATGATCTGTGGGAAAACTCGGGTCTTGAACCCCTTCCACTCGGCATTCAAGGATTGTTAGCCTCTGCCTTGGCTGAAATGTTTAATAAGGCTGAAATGAAAGAGTACATGGGACCGTTCTCTGGCCAGGTAGCCGGTCTTATTGATGAGGTAACACCAGCGGCCCAAATAGTCGAAGAGATGGTCGAAGAGACGGTTGATATCTTAACCAGGAGACTGCCGGAGTCTGTTATCGCTGAATAATAGGAAAGGATGGGCGTTATCCGGCACGGGGCCAAGAATCTGCACGGATACTCACATTTGACCAATCCCAAAGTCACCTTAGTCCTGAGACGGTCATACGGTGGATCGAACATCACCATGGGATGCAGCAAGATGGGTCCGGATTTTATTTTTGGATGGCCCACGGTGGAGTTTGCCCCCACC
>JAFDHD010000177.1 GCA_019308995.1 Deltaproteobacteria bacterium
GGAGAGGAGATTGTACATAATCTGCTTGAGCTTGCGTTCATCCGCCGATATGGTCTCCGGAATGCCATCCATATTTGTTACCAGGTTTATGCCATGCTTCATTGCCTTTTCCTTGATCATGATGAGGCTGTTTTCCAAAAGCATCTTTAGATTTACATCTGTTGGTTGCAGCTCTACCTTTCCCGCCTCTACCTTGGCTAAATCCAGGATGTCGTTGATCAGGGACAGGAGATGTCTGCTGCTTTCGAGCACGTCGTTCAGATATTCGTCCTGTATTTCGTTTAAATCTCCGAAGTGCTTATCCAGGAGTAATTCGCTGAATCCGATGATAGCATTTAAGGGTGTGCGTAGTTCATGGCTCATATTTGCCAAAAAATTAGTCTTGGCAGTGTTGGCTATTTCTGCTGTTTGTTTTGCCTCTTTTAGCTCGACCTCGATTTGCTTCCGCTCGGCAATTTCCCGTTGGAGATGTTCATTGGTCGATATCAGGTCTGAGGTGCGCTCTTTCACCCGTTTTTCTAACTCAACGTTTGCCCTATAAAGCGCTTTCTGTGCTCGTTTCTGCCCTTGAGTCAGACTCGCATTTGACAAAGCGATGGCCACCTGATCGGCTAACAGACGAGCTTGGGATAGGTCTTCATCTTTGGGTGGGGATGAATCAAGAGAACCCAGAACCATGACTCCTGCTAACTCCTGTTTGACAACAAGGGGAAATGATGTGAATGATTTAATCCCCCTACTGGCAAATTGAGCAAGATAGCCTGGAAGATTTGTGTCCGTATTTACTGACAATATCCTCCTGTTATCAGTGAGCTCTTTTGCCTCTTGCGGTGCGATTTCAACACCATCAGCTAATTTCACAACTTCCGTTTTACCAAGCCTGAAATACGTCCGGCCTGGATTCTTATTTTGAGAATCAAGCAAGGTAACACTGACAAAATCGTAGTTGAAAACCTCATGTATTCGTGTGAGCACAATATTCACAATTTTTTTAGTATCTAAAGTTGAGAGAATGGTCCGATGGATCTCTTCAATCGTGTTCAGGGCGCTGAACTGTCTTCCCAACTCTTTTGCCATCTCATTGAAGGATTCCGCGAGGTCCTGGAATTCGTCGCCGCTTGTGACTGTCACTCTGCCATCGAAATCTCTCATGGCAATACGCCGTGTTCCATCCTTGAGCTTTGCTATTGGGAGCATAGTCCTTCGAATCAGGATGCCGCTGAGAAGCAATACCAACAAAAGGGATAAAAGAATGGCAAGAGGAAATATCTTTTTGAAATAGGCCATTGGGGCATAAATATAATCTTTCGGCAGGCTCAGAACTACTGTCCATTTCGGGCAGAAAAAGCTGAATTCCAGGAAAATGGTCCGAAAACTCGCCAAATAATCTCTGCCGTCATATTTCCAGTCAAACTGATTCAACGATGAATGACTCATTTTAAAGGCTGATTTTACAAGGGATGATGAATGAAGCGGGAGGGTGGAGAAAATATGATTATCTGACTCATCCAAAACACAAAGTTCGGTCATGCTGGGCAGTGTCTTATATTCAGACAATCCCCACAGGTACATGGGATTTACCTCCCCAAAAAGGATTCCTTGCTTAGGGTCTTGTGGATCAACTGCCCTTATCATAAAGATGCCCAAACGATTATCATCGCTTAACATGGTTGATACGATTGTTTTGCCAGATCTAATGTGTTGTTTTTCTTCCGCAGATTGTTGTGCCGGATTGTGAATAGAGCCAAAAAAATGGATATACGTTCCAGGGTCAGCGATAAGCGCTAATCCTTTGAACCGCTTTCTTAAGCCCTCACTATATTCTTCAACTGACCTGTGCGTTGAATCTTCCGGGGCGGCAGTAATGGTGGCAGAGAAAATCTTTAACCGCTCTTCAAGAAAAGATAGCCGCTCAAAAATGGAGATGCCAAGGCTCTTGCTTGTTAGATGAAGTTGCCTTTGACTCTGTTTGTTAAGCAGTTCCGACACCTGGCTAAATGAGATGATTGCCAGCGCTGAGATGGGAACGAGAGCACAAAAAACGAACAGGAAAAAAATTCTTCGTGCTACCCTGCTCCTGAAAAATGTTGTGTCTAATTTCATCAAAAAAAACCTAATTAATAATCTGAAGCAATCCCTGTGAATGAACCGTTGTTAGCTCGTATAATATCGTCGTGGCTGGCCTTGGCTGTTAGAGGAGATTTGCTCTTTCCATCTTTGCCCTTGCTGTAAAGGTCATAGTCAGTATTCAACGGCACCAGGTTATGGTCTTTCCGCATTTTCCCCTTCCCCTTTCCCTTAACATTGTCGAAATTCAGAAATTGATATGGATTTCCCCAGGGATCCAGAATATTTCCACGCCCCAAATCATTTAGATTATCTGGTAGTTTACCGTTATTCCCTATGTATGCGGTGATTTCTAACTCCAGCATAATGACTTCCGTTATGCACTTGGCAATTTTTGCCCTTTGCATATAATTTGAGTAGGCGGGTATGGCAATGGCGGCAAGCGTCGCAAGTATGGCGATGACGAATAGCACCTCAATGAGGGTAAAGCCATCACAATGCTTTCTTTGACCTTTAGAGACCAACCGAAAAATGGATGTCGAGACATTTTTGATAAATATGGATTTTATCATCTTTAAACCTCAATGCTTGAACGATTTCCGTTTTAGGCGTATAGAGCTCCCAACCGCTGCTCGCTAATCTTAAAAGGCCCCCTTATCTGCTTCATATTCAATGAGTCACCTTCGGTGAAAAAAATAGTATTACCCTGTTTGAGCGATGCTCAATCAGGTGGTGTTGAAAGAAAATATTCTGTAAAACCAGTTCCAGATACCGGATACCAGGTACCACTCAATTGAACTTTGCTCAATTGAGGTATCATCTTTCACTCTGTGTCCCTCATCTATTTACTAACTCTATTAAGCACTCGACGATTTCCCTATCCAACTTACCTTCCTCAGCCTCTTCGCGGAGGATTGAAAAGGCTTTTTCCTTGGTCATCGCTTTACGGTACGGCCGATCCGTAATCAGCGCATCATAGATGTCCACCACTCCCATTACACGGGCAGCCATGGAGATCTCATCTCCCTTGAGACCATCCGGATACCCTGAACCATCCAGTTTTTCGTGGTGATGTCGGATTACCTCCAGAGCTGGACCCAGGTTTTTCATTAGAGGCAGACATATTTTATACCCCTCATCAGGGTGACTCTTCATAATGTCCCATTCATCGGGATCGAGTGGGCCTGGCTTATTCAAGATTTCACCAGGCACTGCGATCTTGCCAATGTCGTGCAGAGCACCCCCGAACCTTAATGCTTCAAGCTCTCGTCCTGTCATCCCTAACTTTTTTCCCAGGCTGACTGCCATATTAGAGACCCTCTCCACATGTCCCTGAGTATATGTGTCTTTGGCTTCAACTGTGTTTGCAAGGGAAAAAAGAATATTTTCAATACTGGCCAAATTACTGTTAAGCCTTTTTAACTTAATTAGGGATCTTGTCCTGGCGAGCAACTCCGTTTTATTAGGTGGTTTGGTAAGGAAATCATCTGCGCCAGCCTCTATCCCTTTTATTTTAGACTCTACATCGTCCAGGGCAGTCACCATAATCACAGGAATCAGGCGTGTGGCCTCACTTCCTTTCAAACGCCGGCACACCTCATAGCCATCCATTCGTGGCATCATGATGTCTAATAATATCAGATCCAAATCGACCTTCTTGACTATGGACAAGGCCTCCTCCCCATTAGATGCCTTAAAGACCTCATAATTTAAAGGCCGAAGCAAAGCATCCAACAGTTTTACGTTTCGCGGCTCATCATCGACCACCAATACCTTTGGTGCCCCGTCATTAGCAGGTTCGGTTTGTTTTTCCAAAAAACAAACTCTATTCTTTCCCCTGATTTTGGCCTGTAGCAATGCCTCTTGTGCCTTCTTGATCAGGGTTTCACCGTTCGTGGCATCCCCTGGGTAAGACGCGAGGCCAACACTGACTGTCGGCGCTTCATCCGGGAGCTTCTCCACTGCCTGCCTGATCCTTTCTACAGCTATCAGGGCTGACTGAGTATTAGACTTTATCAGGATAACCGCAAACACATCACCGGAATACCTGGCAGCCAGATCAACCTGCCGTATATTCTTCATGGTGAGGTCGACAATTTCCTTCAATACACGATCTCCTTCCACAGATCCGTGGCGCTTGTTGAAAAGGGCAAAAGAATCGATATCGATCAATGCCAGGGTGAATGGCTCCCCATGCCTTTCAGACCGCTTTACTTCACGCTCCAATGTTATTTGAAAGAATCCGTGGTTTAACAGGCCCGTAAGACCGTCTGTAAAGGGGGCCCCGGTTTCTTTTTTATAGAGTTCTTCAAGTGCTAAATCCATAATCTCTCTGTGCCTTCCGTCAATAATCAATGGTTACTATTTA
>JAFDHD010000178.1 GCA_019308995.1 Deltaproteobacteria bacterium
GCATGGGACCGGCTCCACGGACATGGGGGACATCGCTCACCTGATGCCAGCCCTTCACCCCATGGTTGGCGGCGCTAGCGGCCGGAATCACGGCGCTGACTTTCAAATTTCTGATAAGGAGCTGGCTTACGTGGTCCCGGCCAAGCTTTTGGCCATGACGGCCATTGATCTTCTTTACGGACACGCTGAAAAAGCCAGTACCATCTTGGCAGGATATAAACCGAAAATGACCAAGACCGAGTACCTCAAACATCAGCAAAAGATTTTCAGAACTGAAATTTACGATGGAGAGACAGGGAAATCTCAGATCGAGCCGGTTCTCATTTCGGCTAGACGGGATCCGATTGATTTACAAAGGTCTCTGATGCTGAAGTGACGCCAATCAGACCGATCTTTATTTGAAAAAATGGAGGTCCAGTATGGAACAAAAAAGGCGTAAACTAGAAAACTGGCAGGAGGAGTATCGGCGCAAGCTTGTCTCGACAGAGGAGGCGGCCCAGGTAATCAAGTCAGGAGATAACATCTTCATTCCGAGTGTTTATTTGGGAAACGTGGCACAGGCTATTGCGGCCCGGCATGAGGAGCTGCGTGACGTTCATATCGAGGTTCAGGCGCCTCTTTTCGATCCCGGTTGGCTTTCGCCGGGAATGGAGGAGTCCTTCAAGGTGATTGTCCGCATATTTTTAGGGCCAACCAGCCGATTAGCGCACGATGAGGGTCATGTTTCCTTCCTGCCTTATACTAACGGAACCTGGTTCAAACTCTATCGTGACAATCGGCAGGCGGAGCGGGATATTGACGTGGCCTTATTTAATGTTTCACCGCCGGATGAAAACGGGTTTTTGAGTTTTGGTGAAGCGGTGTGGGAGAGACGAAAATATGCCGATCACGCCAAGACGATTATTGCCGAAATGGACGAGAACCTGATCAGGTCGCGCGGCGATACTTTTCTCCATGTTTCAGAGGTTGACTACCTGGTTGATTCCACGGCGCCTCCGCTGGTAGAGGAAGAGATTGAACTGCTGGTCAATTGCGTCTCTTTGGAAAAGCAGGATCAGGCGCGCAAGACGATAACCCTGGCGAATCCCAGATCGCTGCGGCATTTTGTCGAAGCAATTGATGACATTGAACAGAACAGGATTGAGGTTCTCCTCGGCCTGGATGAGCCTGATGACGCTTCCAGGGGCATTGTCGAGCATTTGAAGACGATCTTACGCGATCGAGACACGATCCAGATGGGCATAGGCTCACCATCCAAGTTCATGATTGAGTTAGGGCTCTATGACAACCTTAATGATCTGAGCATCTTTAGCGAGATGGCCTGTCCAGGCATGGGTTTTCTGGTTAAACGCGGCATCGCCACCGGAAAGTACGCCACGGTGCACCCTGGCAAGGCCGTCTTTGCCGCCCTGTCCGGTATGCGCCGCGAGGAGATCCTCTGGGCCGACGATAATCCCCTCATAGAGCAGTACAGCTCAGACTATGTCGTCAATATCGCCAACGTTGCCAGGAACCAAAACATGGTCTCCATTAACAATGCCATCCAGATGGATCTTACCGGCCAGATTACCTGTGAAAGCCAGTTCGGCCCCAGGTTGATAAACGGACCGGGCGGGCAGATCGAGTTTCACATCGGCGCATTCTTCGCCCCAGGCGGCCGGGCCGTCACATTACTCAGGTCCACCTGGGCTGACGGGGCGGTTTCGAACATCGTCCCTTATCTGGATCAAGGCTCGCTGGTGTCCATTCCCAGGGTCTATGCCGATATGGTGGTTACGGAATATGGGGTGGCTGAGCTTCTAGGCAAGACTCACCGCGAGCGGACTAGAGAGCTGATACGGGTGGCTCATCCCGATTTTCGGGCCGAGCTCGAAAAGGCGGCTCAGGATATTTTTTAAAATGATTTTTGGAGTGAGGATTTTAGCGAGGAGTCAAATAGACCGGAGTAGGCCGAATGTTTGATACTTGTTGATTTTACTTTTCTCTCTTATCTGGACAAGACCTTGGAGGGCGAACCCTCCAAGGTCTTGTGCCTTCAGATTCCCAGAAGCCGCGTCACTTCTTCCCTGTGGAAAGCAGAATCGCCAAGGGCGACCTGATTGAACTTGGCCCGCTTCAGGTAGAAGTGCATATCATGCTCCCAGGTGCAGCCGATGCCTCCCATGACCTGAACGCCCGAGGTGGCGACGTTCCGGTAGGCGTCCGTGGCAAAGGATTTTAAGGCTGAGGCCGCGAGGGCGGCCGGGCCGGAGTCCTCCTCTTCCTGAGCCCAGACGGTATAATAAAGGAGGGACCGCGCGCTCTCAACATCAACCAACATATTCGCACAATTATGTTTAATAGCCTGGAAAGCCCCAATAGGTTGATTGAACTGATGCCGGATCTTGGCATACTCCACCGCGATCTCCATGGCCTTTTGAGCGCCGCCGACACTATCCGCGCCCAGGCCTATCTGGGCCCGCTGGAGCATTCGAAAGAGGGCGCCCCAACCTTTATGAACCTCCCCGAGGACTTCGTCTATAGAAATACAAACACCGTCAAATTTGACCTCACACTGCTTCCGCGTCCGATCCATGGTCTTCAAGGGAGTGATGGAGAGACCGTCGGCCTTGGTGTCAACCAGGAAAAGAGTGATCCCTTGAGCCGGATCGTCACCAGGCTCGGTGCGGGCCGCGCACACCATGAAGTCTGAGGTATGGGCGTCGGGCACAAAGAGCTTGGCGCCATTAAGGACAAAGCCGTCCCCTTCTGAGCGCGCCTCCATCTGTATATATCCCGGCTCCGGACCGCTGTCAGGCTCGCTAAGGGCCAGGGTCCCTCGCGTTTCACCCATGGAGATTTTAGGGAGATAAGCCTTCTTCTGTGATTCGTTCCCCGCCTCGATTATGGCTTCAGCCGCCAGCATAACCGTTGAAAAATAAGGGCCAGGCGTTAGGGCCCGCCCCATTTCTTCCAGTACGATGCAGAGGTCGGTAAGGCCCAGGCCGATCCCGTCATATTCCTCGGGGATGTGCATCCCCATCCAGCCCATTTCGGCCATTTTGCCCCATATTTCGTCCGTGAATCCTTGTTCATCTTCGAACATGTCACGGACATACTCGATGGGGCATTCGTTCTCAAGAAACCGGCGCGCCTGGTTTCTGATTTCGATTTGATCTTCGTTGAAACTTATATCCATGGGTTTAACTCCTTTCCTTATCCTTTAAAATCGCTCGCGCCATATCCTTGGGCAGACCCAGGACGCGCTCACCAACGATATTCCTCAAAATTTCAGCGCTCCCGGCTTCAATGGTATTCCCCTTGGCTCGCAAGAAGGTGTACTGCCAGAAGCCGTCATCCACGGTTAAGGCAGAATCCTTTATCAATTGATTGTATGGCCCTTCAATATCCATGGCCAGCTCGCTCATTCTCTGATGAAGCTCACTCCAGATGATCTTACCAATAGAGCCCTGGGGACCGGGAACCCCGTCTTTGATCACTTCACTGAGGCTTCTGAATCCATTATATTTAAGAACCATGAGCTCGATATAAGCCTGGGCCAGCTTCTGTCTGATCATGGAATCTTCAAGCACCGGTTTTCCACCGCGCTTCATATCTTTGGCCATCTTGACCATCCGATTAAATTCCCGCATGAATGAGTTGGCCACGTTTAAATCACCCATGACACGCTCGAACATCAGGGTGGTAAGGGCAATGCCCCAGCCCTTGTCTTCCTCACCCACCAGCATATTCACGGGGATTTTTACGTCGTCTAAAAATACTTCGCAGTATTCACTTTCATCGGTGAGCTGCTTGACGCGCCTGACATCCACACCGGGGAGCTCCATATCCATGAGCAGGTAGCTGAGTCCTCTGTGTTTGGGAACGTCAGGATTGGTGCGCACCAGGAGCATGCAATAATCAGAGATGTGGGCTATGGACGTCCAGATCTTCTGTCCATTGACCACATAATGGTCGCCTTTCTTCACGGCCCGGGTCGAAACACTGGCCAGATCAGAGCCTGAGTTGGGCTCACTGAAACCCTGGCACCAGATGTGCGTCCCATCCAGGAGCTTGGGCAGAAACTCCTTCTTCTGCTCATCGGTTCCCTGGGCGTTGATTGTAGGGCCACCCATGCCAAAGCCGATGGCGTTGGTGCCGTATCCATGGGTCTCGGCATAGGGTGACAGCTCTTCCGCGACGATGATCTCCTCCATCACCGTTCCGCCCCGTCCCCCATATTCCTTATCATACCGGATGCCAGCGTACCCGGCGTCATAAAGCTTTTTCTGGAAACTTCGATAGGCCACGGCCCTCTCCTCAATCGTGTCTGTCTTTGGAGGCGGTTCATCTTTGGGAAAAGTTTTTTCCAGCCAGGCTCTGAATTCCTTGCGGAATTCCTCGTCTTCCGGGGTTAGTTTATAGTCCATTTTTAGCTCCTCCTCCTATGATGGTTTGTCTACTCCAAACTTTTTGTGTAATTTAGTAAGTATCTGTTTTTAAAGGAATCGTGTTCAAGTATCCCTTTCCGTCGGAGCCACCCGTCGCTC